>JBAULD010001123.1:0-13013 GCA_049578005.1 Polyangiaceae bacterium | reverse complement strand
GAGCAAACCATTGACGTAGAAGGTGGGATCGCGCACGGGTGCAGGCGGTGGCGGCGGGAATGGGAGACGCTTATTTCAGCATAAGGCGAGTGCGGACCTGCGGCCTAATCGGGCGCTCGCGTCACGCGGTCTCATATAAGTGCATCTGACCGTTTCCCAGTTTGCGAGCTTCGCGCAGGGCATCCCCCGCGCGCCGAAAAACCGCTTCTGCGCTTTGCCTCGAGGGCGGTACCCAGAGCGCGCCTCCCACCGACACCGTCACAGTCCGCTGCGACGGCATCGGCAAGAGCGGTTCGGGCAGTCGCAGGGCGCCCTCGTCCTCCGTGGCCCAGGTTCCCCCGGCAGACGTGACGACGAACGCGAACGCTTCCCCGGAAACGGCCTTCCTCATCCGCTCCCCGACGGCACGGGCCGCGACGGAATCGGCACCGGGGAGGAGCACTCCGAACTCGTCGCCCTCCAGCCGGGCGAGGACGTCGTACTCGCGCACGCACGTCTCCAAACGCCTGGCGACTTTCTCGAGCAGCTGGTCGCCCGAAGGGGGGCCGAACTCGCCGTTGATTGTCTTCATGGCGTCGACGTCCACGCGCAGGAGCGCGTAGCTGTCCCAGGCCCGGGTGCTGCGACTGTGTTCGCGCCCGAGCTCCTCGTACAGGCGGCGCTGATTCAAGAGGCCCGTGAGGCTGTCGAACGGCATCAGCGCGCGCAGTCGGGCGCGCAGCTGTCGCGTCGAGCCCTCCGCGGCGCGTTCCAGGGTGACGTCGCGGAGGAAAATGATGCGCCCCAGGCTGGCCTCGTCCCCTTCCGTGTCCGTGGGGGTGGGCGCACCGTCGAACGTCCGGGCCATGGTGATCGAGCGGCACATCACCGTGCGCGCCAGCGGCCGGCATACGTCGATTTCGACGGCCAGGGCCTGAGCCGCGATTGTAGGTGCGGCCGCGCGGAGGAACGCGTCCGGTTCGTCGCACGCGTCCGCGAAGAGCTGGAGCACCTCGGCGCCCGACTTGCCCGCGCACGCGGCAGGCTCAATTCCGAAGATCTCGCCGGCCCGGCGGCCGATCATGCGGCACTGTCCGTTGCCGTCGATGACGATGTACCCCTCATCGGACGCGTCGAGCATCGTCAGAAGAGTGCCGTGTAAGAAGTTCAGGTCCGAATCGTCCCTAGACAAGCTTGAAGCTCTCCTTGTCGATGGCTTTTTCCAGCGCCGTCTCGTGCGTGATTTCTCTCGCGCGGACGAGGCGATCGAGCGCCATATCCATCGTCTGCATCCCTTGCGCTTGGCCCGCCTGCATCAAGTTGGGAATTTGGAAGGTTTTGTTCTCGCGAATCATCGAGGAAAGAGCGGCGGATCCGACGAGTATTTCGTGCACCGCCAGACGCCTCTTGCCGTCGGCGGCGCGCACGAGCTGCTGGGCCACGATCCCCGCTAGGCCTTCGGCCAGCATTCCTCGCACCTGAGGCTGCTCGTCGGCCGGGAACGCGTTGACGATGCGATCGATCGTTGCAGCGGCACCGTTCGTGTGGACCGTCGCGAAGACCAGGACTCCAAAGCTCGCGAGCTGTAGCGCGAGCTTCATCGTCTCGTTGGTCCGGAGCTCGCCGATGAGGATGACGTTGGGGTCCTCGCGCCCGGCACTCCGGATCGCGTCCGCGTAGGTCGATGCGTGGGCACCGATCTCGCGGTGGGTGATCTGCGCTCGTTGCGGCACGTGGACGAACTCGACCGGATCTTCGATCGTGAGCACGTGGCACGCACGGGTCTTGTTGATGTGATCGATCATCGCCGCGAGCGTCGTCGACTTGCCGGAACCGGTCGGACCGGTGACGAGGACCAGCCCCGATCGGCGGTCGGCGAGCTTGCGGATAGCCGGGGGGCAGCCGAGCTCCTCGAGCGTCATGATCCGGGTCGGGATGGTGCGAAAAACGGCGGCGAGGCCCGTGGCTTTGTAGAAATAGTTTGCTCGAAACCGCGATCGTTGCCCGTAGTCGTACGCAAAATCGAGATCGTAGGTTTCGACGATCGTCTTCTTCTGCTCGGGGCTCGCGATTTCGAAGAGGAGCGTTTCCATCTCCGCCGGCTCGATCGCCGCCCCCCTCATGGGCACGAGGTCGCCGCGCTGGCGCATCATCGGCGGGTGACCGATTGCCAGATGCAGGTCGCTCGCGCCCGCGGCGATGAGCGCGTCGAACAGCGAGTCGATCCGGGGCATTTCACGCACCCTTCTTTCCGTAAGCCTGCGTCGGCGGCGGGGCGGGGACCCGCTTGCCCGATAGCACTGCGTCGAGTTCGTCGGGGTTCTCGGCGACTGCGAGTGCCGCGGCGCGCGTCACACGACCGGACCGTACGACGTCGGCCAGCGAGTCGTCGAGGCGAACGATGCCGAAGGCCTTGCCGCGCTGTTGAAGACTCGGAATCTGGTAGGTTTTGTTGTCTCGGATGAGGCTCCAGAGGGCGACCGATCCCGGCAAGAGCTCGACCGCGGCAACCATCCCGGCACCGTTCGCGGCAGGCAGAAGGCGCTGGCTCACGATAAGGTGCAACCCGCCGGCGAGCGCCATTCGAACCTGAGGCTGATCGGCGGGCGGAAACAGGTCGACGAGGCGGTCGATTGTCTTTGCCGCGCTCGGGGTGTTCATCGTTCCGAGCACGAGGTGTCCGGTCTCGCTCGCCGCGAGCGCCATGCGCACCGTCTCGGTGTCGCGAAGTTCGCCGACGACGATGACGTCGGGATCTTCGCGCAGCGAGGCTTTCAGAGCGCTCTGGAACGATCGGGTGTGGGTGCCGACCTCTCGCTGGCTGATCATTGCTCTCTTGCGCGGGTGCACGTACTCGACCGGATCTTCCACGGTGATCACGTGATGGGTCGTGCCGGCGTTGATGATGTCGACGATCGCGGCCAGGGTCGATGTCTTGCCGTGGCCCGTCGGGCCCGTGACCAGGACGAGGCCCTGATGATGATGGGTGGCGCGCTCGATGTCGGCCGGGAGCCCGAGCGAGGCGAGCGTCGGAACCGTGGCTGCGATGCATCGGAAACATGCCTTCAGCCCGGTGCGCTGGCGGGCCACGTTCACGCGGAATCGCCCTGAAGGGCGTTCGATTGCGAAATCGCACGATCCCTGGGCGGCAAGCGGCCCACGCGATCGTTCGGGGACGAGGGACGCGACCATCGCCTCGACGGCCGACGGACCGATCTCGGGGCCGCGCGCAAGCAGCTCTCCCCCGATCCGCACGAGCATCGGGCGGCCGGCGACGACGTGGAGGTCGCTCGCTCCCTCCTGCCGCGCCGATACGAGCAGCTCGTCGAGCGTCGATCCCTGGCCTTGCATCATCGCCGTCACCGGCCGGGTGCGCGCCGCGGCCTCGCCGTCGCCGCCAAGCGCAGGCGATGTGCTCTCGAAGGTCGTATCGACGTGCGCCGACCGGGGCGCCGGCGCACCGCGGTCCACGCTCGTGCGCGAGGGGTCGCCCATCGACGGGCGCATGAGCGCGAAGCGCGCTTGCACACGGCCCGCACGCATAACCGCCGTGACCGCGATGAGTCCCACTCCTTCGACGCGCGTCGTCCATTGGGCCGGGCCCGCGAGCAGATCGTCCACGTAATCTCCGCCCCCGGCGGCGACGAGCATCTCGAGGATCGCTGCCGTCGACCGCGTCGTGTCGTCGACGGGCTCGTAGTTTCCGGCCACTTTGACGCAAGGAAGCCGGTCACTCGCGATGGCGAACTCGGCGACATCGGCGCGGGCCAGCTCGGGCAGCATCTGATGGAGCGTCTTCATGTTCGCGAGGCTTGGAGGGGATGGGGCGCTTGGATTGAGGGTACAGGGAGCTCGGGCCCATGCGCCACATGCTATCGATAAGGTGTGCACCCGACCGCCCCGAGCCGCCCCCTTCGCGCCTACGGCGACCGCGACGACGACGGCATGGTCCAATTGTCGTTCGTGCTCGAGCTGCCCCCAAGCGCCCGTGCACGCGAGGCGGCCAAGCGCTTCGTCGAGCTCCACGGTTTGGTCGACCCCGTCGTCGCGACGATGGAGCCTTGCGCGGAGGGGTTTTCCTTTTTCGTCGTGTACGGTCGTTCAACCATCTCCGTGGACAGTTCGGCGCTCGACGTCCCCGAAGTGCGCGCCGAGGCGCTCTCGCGCGAAGAGATCGAGCACCAGATCAAGGTGCGACTCGCGCGGAAGGTCGTGGTGGTCGGCGCGTGCACGGGAAGCGACGCCCATACGGTCGGCATCGACGCGATCCTGAACTACAAGGGCTACGCCGGAGACAAGGGGCTCGAGAGCTACAAAGGGTTCGAAGTGTACAACCTGGGCGCGCAGGTCGAAAACGAGCAGCTGGCCGCTCGCGCGCGCGCGCTCCAAGCCGACGCCATCCTCGTCAGCCAGGTCATCACCCAACGCAACTGCCACAAAGAAAACGGCCGCGCCCTGGTCGAACTGCTCGAACGCCAAGGCTGGCGCCACGACGTGCTCCTTCTCTTCGGGGGGCCGCGGGTCGACCAGAAGCTCGCGCTCGAGCTCGGGTTCGACGCGGGGTTCGGCGCCGGCACGAAGCCGGGCGACGTCGCCTCCTACCTCGTTTCGCGGATTTGCGGGTCGGGCGCCGATCGCCGTTCGGCGCAATGACGTAGAGCGGTATCTACGCCGCGCGACCGCGCGCCATCGGCAGGCGCTTGGCCTCGGCGCGCTCTTCGATCATCTCTTCGATGGCTTCGTGGCAACCGCCGCAGTCGTCTCCCGCACAGCACGCCGCGGTGACGGCCTGCACCGTGTTTGCTCCGGCGTCGATGGCAGCCTTCACTTCTTGTTCCGTGACCCAGCGGCACACGCAGACGTACATCCGAAAACCTCTTCGACTCGAGGATAATGAATGCCGTTTTCAAAGTCCAGTCGGACGGGGGCGTAAACCCCCACGACCTTGCGACGGCAAAGGCGCTCCCGGCGCTAGGGGTCGATGAAGGACTTCAAATGCTGGGAGCGACCGCCGCGCCGCAAACGGTCGAGCGCTTTGGCTTCGATTTGGCGAGCACGCTCCCGCGTCACCGCGAAGTGGTCCCCGACCTGCTCGAGCGTGTGCTCGCCCTTTTCACCCACCCCGAACCGCATCCGGAGCACTTTTGCCTCACGAGGGGTCAGCGTCTCGAGCAAGCGCTGCGTCTGGTCGGCCAGCCTGGCATGGGCGGCCCCCTCGAGCGGGGAGGGGGTCCGCTTGTCTTCGAGAATGTCGCCGAGCGTCGCGCCGTCGTCAGCTCCAATCGGGGCCTCGAGGCTCACCGGCTGTCGCATGCAACGCAGAGCGGTCTGAACCTGCGCAGCGGGGATCTCCAGCGACCGGGCGATCTCGTCGACCGTCGGCGCGCGCCCATACTCCTGGACCAGGCCGTAGCTCGCGCGCCTCACCTTGCTCACGAGCTCGAACATGTGGACCGGCATCCGAATCGTCTGCGACTGATCGGCGATGGCCCGCGAAATCGACTGCCGGATCCACCACGTCGCATACGTGCTGAACTTGTAGCCGCGCTGATATTCGAACTTTTCGACCGCGCGCATGAGCCCGATGTTTCCCTCTTGAATGAGGTCGAGCATTTCGAGTCCGCGGTTCGCATATCGCTTGGCGATGGACACGACGAGCCGAAGGTTGGCTTGCACGAGCTCGGTGCGCGCCGAGTTCGCCAATCGAATCGCCTCGACGATCGCGATGTTCGCCGCGCGTACGCGGCTCGCTTCGTGCGGAGGGAGAGCCTTGTACGACGCCCCGCGCTCCATGCTCTTCAGCGCACGGACAAGAGCCTCCACCATGCGCTGATTGAGGCGCATTGCGGTCAGCGCCTCGGCAATCTCGTCGACCCCCTTGCGCGGTGCTGTCGCTGATTTTCCCTTCGCCCGCTTGGCCGGCCGTTTCTCCTCGACGCTCTCACGCCTGGCCGCGATCTCTTCGACCGTCTCGATCAGGCGCAAGAGGCGGCTGCGCTCGGCCTCTTCCCAGTGGCCGTCGCGATCTTCGTCGCCCCCGCCGCGGACCAGTTCGCGCGCACGTACCGCGCCGCTGCGCAGCTTTTCCCCGAGCAGCCGAATCTCGCGGATTCCCCCGTCGCATCCCGCCACCGCGCGAATGACCGCGTGCTCGCCGAGTTCGATGCGCTTGGCGATTCTGATTTCCCCCTCCCGCGTGAGAAGCGAGAGGTGACCGATCTGGCCCAAATAGGCGCGCACCGTATCGTGCAGCGCTGCCGCCTCCGTGGGCATTAGTTAGCTCCGATGCCTGCCGAGCGGCCCAAGGTGGCCCCGCCTCGAATTACCGAAATGGAAGCGCGTACACATTGGATACCCGTCCTACTCGGGGAGCCTTCGACCGCGTTCCCACGGGGGCGAGCAGCGCGAGCGCGAGGGGACCCATCCGACCATAGAAGCTTGCACAAGGGGGCCGAGCCTAGCACGCGCACGGAAAGCCGGCCCATCTTCGTGCCGCGGAGCTCCGGAGGTTCCCCGGCCCCGCGTGCTATAGGGAGCGGCAATGAAAGATCAACGGCTCAAAGTCTTTCGCGGCGCCGTCGAGGGCGTCATCGAATCGCTCGACGCGCTGGTTCGCGTGTCCCGATGGAAAGAGGTAGAAGCGCCCCCCGAGCCGCTGCGCACCGCTGTTTCCAAGCTCGTCGACCGCCTGGGCGCGGCCGATCGCCTGTCGTCGGGCGCGTTCCTCGGGTCGCCGGCCGACGTGAACAAGGTGAGCGCCATGTGTACTGCGATGAAGCGCCTGGACGCGGCATACGTGACGTATCGCAAGCGCGTCCAGTCCGCTCCCGAGCAGACCTCCGACGCGGCCTCGGCGCTCGAGGCCGAGATCGCGGAGACCACCGCGACCTCGGCGTACTGGCGATAGCGCGCGTTCTCTCGGCACCACGAAAGGCAACCGAACGCTTCGCTCAGGCGTAGCTCGACACGGTGGCACCGAAACGACGATCGCTCTTTGTGTTCGGGACTGCGGGCGCCGTGGTCGTCGGAGCTGCAATTCTCCTCGGCTCGGCGGCCAAGAGCAGCGCAGTTCGTCTCCCGAGCGGCGACGCGGAAGTGCTCGAGCACGTTCCGAGCGGCGCGGCGGACCCGCGTGAACGAGAGCGCGCGCAGCTCCAGCGGCTGCTCGCCGCGCGACCGGCCGACCGGCGCACTGCCCTTGCGCTGGCGCGCCTCGACATCGAACTCTCTCGGGCGCGCTCCGATCCCCGTTACCTCGGCTACGCGCAGGCTGCGCTCGGCCCGTGGTGGAAGCTCGAAGAGCCGCCTGCGGACGTCCTCGTCTTGCGGGCGACGATACGGCAATCGTCTCATGACTTCGAAGGCGCGCTGGACGATCTGAACCACGTCCTCGCCTCGAATCCCGGCGACGCGCAGGCCTGGCTGACCCGTTCCGTCGTCTTGACCGTGCAGGGCCGGTACGATCAGGGCAAGGCGAGCTGCGCGCCCCTGGCGCGCCTGACGACACCGCTCGTCTTCGCGGTGTGCGAGACATCGATCGATGCGCTCAGCGGCGCGGCCGGCCCCGCCTACGACCGGCTGGCTGCGGCCCTCACGGAGTCCGGCCGAGTCTCGCCGAGGGGCCAAGGAGACGCGGACCAGGCCTACGAAGCCGACGAGAAGGAGTGGGCAACCTCAACGCTGGGCGAGATCGCGCTCCGGCTCGGGCACGACGCGGACGCCGAGCGGGCATTTCGAGCGGCACTCGCGATCGAGCCCGGCGATTCGTACGTCCTCGGCGCCTTCGCCGATCTGCTGCTCGACGACGGGCGCGCTCGGGAGGCGGCGGACCTCGTGCGCGACCGAACGGAAAATGACGCGCTTCTTCTCCGCCTCGTCCTCGCGGAGGTGGCATCTCGGGCGAAACAGGCGGAACCACACGCGGCACTGCTCGCCTCGCGCTTCGATGCGAGCCACCTTCGCGGCGACACCGTCCACCGCCGGGAAGAAGCGCGTTTCCTTCTGTCGGTGCGCGACGATGCGCCGGCCGCGCTTGCCCTCGCGCGGGCCAATTGGAGCGTTCAGCGCGAGCCCTGGGACGTCAGAATCTTGCTCGAGTCCGCGCTGGCGGCCCGTTCGCCCGCGGCCGCTGCCGAGGCGGTCGCGTTCGTTCGGGAGCACGGACTGCAGGACCCTCGAATCGACGCGCTGGTCGCGAAGTTCGCCCCGGTGAAGCCGTGAGCAGCCCGGCGCTTCGTCTCGCGGTCGCGCTGGCAGCGTTCGCGCTGGGCGTCCTTGGCTCCGCCACGGCGTTCGCGCACAAGCCCAGCGACAGCTACTTGAGTCTGGCCGTCCGAGAGTCCCGCATCGAGGGTCGCTGGGACGTGGCGCTGCGCGACTTGGACAACGTCCTCGGACTCGACCGGGACGGCCGAGGGGACATCACGTGGGGCGAGGTTCGCTCTCGCGTCCCAGAGATCGCCTCGTTCGCCCTCGATCGTCTGACCGTGGCCGCGGACGGCGCTCGGTGCCCGGTTCGCTTTGGCGACCTGCTCATCGCCGATCACTCCGACGGCGCGTATGCCGTCATTCGCTTCGAGGCGCAGTGTCCCGCGCCGCCGCGCGTCCTGGACGTCGATTACCAGCTGTTCTTCGACGTCGACCCGCAGCACCGCGGGGTCACCCGAATCGACGACGACGCGGCCACGCGCGCGGCCGTCTTCACCGACACCGAGCGGCGCCAGCGCTTCATGCTCTCCAGGCCCGATCGAGCGCGGCAGCTCGCAGCCGCAATCACACTGGGCATTGCCCATATTTTTTCCGGGATCGATCACCTCCTTTTCTTAGTCGCTCTACTGCTTCCGTCGGTCCTCTCGCGAAACGACGCTCGAGGCACCTGGGAGCCGGTTGCGCACTTGCGGGAAGCCCTACTCGACGTGTTGCGGATCGTCACCGCCTTCACATTGGCCCATTCGATAACGCTGTCGCTCTCGACGTTTGGCATCGTGCGACCGCCCAGCCGCTTCATCGAAGCAGGGATCGCCGCATCCGTGGTGCTCGCCGCGATGAACAACGTTTTCCCGATCCTCGAAGAGAGCCGGTGGGGGGCGGCCTTCGTACTCGGCCTTCTTCACGGTTTCGGCTTCAGCAGCACGCTTCTGGATCTCGACCTGCCGCGCCAAAATCTGTTGATCACTCTCTTTGGATTCAACGTGGGCGTCGAGATCGGTCAACTCTGCGTCGTCCTTGCGTTCGTCCCGCTCGCGTACGCGGTGCGAAGCACGGACGCGTATCGGCGCGTGGCCATGCAGGGAGGATCGTTGGCGATCGCCGCCGTGGCAGGCATCTGGTTCGTCGAGCGGGCGTTCGCGTGGAGGGTGTTCTGAGCCCCCGTTTCGCCGTCGTCACATCGCGAGGAACGAGTCGACGAGTTTCTTCTTGAGCGCCGCGGTCGGTGGGTCCGCCTTCAGCTGGATGATGGCCAGTGTGTCGGCCTTGTGGACCCACACGTCGCGATTCGCCACTCGCGCGAGGAGCTGCTTGGAGAGAGCGCCGCCCGACGTGGCCGCGCCGGCGTCGGCGTACTCGCACACGTCGAGCGCGAGGGACCGATCGGTCGTGTAGCCGCCCACGCAATAGCTCGCTCCGTACGTCGCCGCGAGTGATTGCTGTTTGTCGGCGATCGGGGCGCCCAAGCGATCGAACGTCGCGAGAACCTCTTCGGCAGCGGGCTTGACCGCGGGCCGAGCTCCTCGCTCCCTCGCGAGCCGACCCATCAGCGTTTCGCCCGGCCCGAGCACTCCGCCGGAGCCGGGCGCTTGGGCCGCGGCCGTACCGATCTCCTTCGGGGGCGGCGCGGGCGGCGATGCGCTCGCCGAAATGGTCCGAGCGGGCGAGGCCGGTCCCGCGTCCGGTCGATCGCAGGCAGAAGCGAACGCGGCCACCCCAATAGCCACGAGAATCGCGCAGAAGTGGATTCGAATCGTTCGACGATGGCGATCCATGAGTGTTGTCCGTACGTATAGGACTGGACGTCGATTCGCAATGTCACGATAGTCGTCGCGGCATCGGCCACGGGGGCGCGTTTTAGACCGTGAAACATTGCCCCGCTCGCTACCGCGGGGCCCATAGGAGGCGTGAGATCATGATGAGGATGCGAACCATAGTCGCAACACTGTCGATCGGCGGGATCCTCGCTGCCTCGGGGCAGGCGCGGGCATCGAGCCATCGCGAGGCGCCGTTCGTCACGAAAAATCCGAAGGTCGACGGCACCGATTTCTACATGTTCAACAGTTACGAGGCGGGGCGCACCGGATACGTGACGCTCATCGCCAACTACCTCCCGTTGCAAGACGCTTATGGTGGCCCCAACTACTTTCAGTTGGATCCCGACGCCCTCTACGAAATCGAAATCGACAACACGGGCGACGGCGTCGAAGACTTGACGTTCCAGTTTCAGTTCG
This sequence comes from Polyangiaceae bacterium, assembly GCA_049578005.1. Taxonomy (GTDB): domain Bacteria; phylum Myxococcota_A; class Polyangia; order Polyangiales; family Polyangiaceae; genus Palsa-1150. The sequence goes on along the minus strand of JBAULD010001123.1, from coordinate 2,592 downwards.
CGCAAACGTTGGCCAACTCGGGCAACGGCCTCTCGCTGCCCATCGGGTACGCCGACGGCGGATCCCAGCAGACGGTCGCCGTGCCCTTCCTGAACCTCGGCGACATCAGCATGCCGGCCAACCTCAACGTCATGGAGACGTTCACGGTCAACGTCGTCTCCGGGCCCCGGCGCACCGGCACTTCTGCGGCGGTGAAGAACGCGGCCACGCAGGCGACGACGTTCGTCAAGCCCGCCGACAACGTCGGTCTGAAGTCGTTCCCGGGCGGGTACGCGGCGTACGCGGCGCAGTACCTCTACACCATCACGATCCCGAACTGCGCCACGCCAGGCAAGTTGTTCGTCGGGCAGCGTGCCGAGTCGTTCGCCGTCAATCTCGGGCCCATCTTCGATCTCATCGACGCGCCGAAGGCCGTCGTGACGGGCGGCTCGGGGCCCCAGGTCGTTCCGAACCCGCTCGCACAGAAGAACATCACCTCTCTCGAGCTCGAGGTCCCCGCCTCGTGCCTCACCTCGTCGGCGTCGCAGCCCGTCATCGGGGGTTGGACCACCGCCAGCGTCCGGCAGGCGCGCGTCATCAATCCGAAAGCGACGTATACCGTTCCGTCCGTCGAGGGCGGCGCTTGGACCGAAGTCTCGCGCCTCGGCGCGCCGCTCGTAAACGAAGTGGTCATCGGGCTCCCGGACAAGGACCGGTGGAACTCGAGCGAGCCGAGCGGCGACGCGCAGTTCGCGAAGTACGTCACGAACCCGACCCTGCCCGCCGTGATCGACCTCCTCTTCGGCCCAGGCCTGGCGCCCCAGCTCTTCCCGCGTACCGACCTCGTCGAGGCGTTCTTGACCGGGGTGCCGGGTGTGAACGCGTTTCCGACGACCGACGCCGGACCCCCGCCCGCGACCTGCGAGATGCTGCGCCTCAATACGAGCATCGCCGCGAATACCGGAACCCAATATTACCTCGGCGCGCTGGGCTGCTTCGTCAACGGGGCGCTGATGCCGACGGCCACGAATTGCGACACGTCGGGCTTTCCGAACGGCCGCCGCCCCGGCGACGATGTCGTCGACATCGCCCTCCAGGTCGTGATGGGCGCGCTCATCGGCAACCCGTCGATCGCGCCGGCGTACAACGTGCCCTTCACCGATGGCGTGCAGCAGATCTACACGCAGTTCGCCATGGCATTCCCATATCTCAACACGCCCCACCCGGGCGCCAACGGCGACGGAACATGAAGCGGACCATCCACGCGCTCTCGGCGACCTCCAGCGTCCTCGTCGCCGTGGCACTCGCTGCGGCCGTCGTCACGGCGTGCGGTAACGGCGACGACTCGACCCCCACTCCTCCCGACTCCGGTGCTTCCGACGGGGCGAAGACCGAAGGTGGAGACGCGGCCCGCAGCGATGCGAGCGGCGTCGGCGATGCGCCCGGGCCGGAGACGGACGCCGGCGCGAGCCCCGATGCGGGGGACGCCACGCTCGCAAGCGACGCGTCCGATGCGGGAGACGCCGGAGACGCGTCCGACGCACATGATGCAGCAGACGGCGCCGTGGCGTGCAACTTCGCGACGTTCGTGAAGGGCCTCATCGCCAACGACACGACGAGGACCGCGTTGCCGTCGGTCGACCTCGGCCAGACCTGCGTAGACGATCACAACCAAGCGGACTTCCAGTCGCTCTTTCCGTGACCTTTTGGGGTTTGGGCCCTCCTCCTCGGGAGGGCCCGAGCGCCCCTTGTTCGAACGCGCGGGCCGGCCCGAGCTACTGCTACTGCCGTTAGGGCCTGGGCAGCTCCACCGAGAGCCACACGTCGACGCCGTCGCGCCCGATGCGGTGCGCCGCGTTCGCGCGCACGACGACGCAGTTGCACGCGTCGTGAAGCTCGAAGGCAGCCAAGGCGGCCACGAGACGACGCCCGTCGAGATCGAAGTCTGCGCCTGCTTTCGTAAGGATCCGGGGGCCGAGTGGCACGCCCACACGGGCGCCGCCCGTCCAACCCGGCGCGACCAGAAAACCGCTCGCCGGCTCGAGCGGCGCGTCCACGATCGCACGCGCGACGAGCGGGTCGACCCCGTCGCGTTCGGCGACGTGGCCGGACAGGTACCACCCCGTCGCCTCTCCGATGCGGGCGCGGGCGACCAGCGCGCCGCCGCCCCCGGCCTCCGTTCGAAGCAATACCCGCGCGAGGTCGCCCTCCAGCGCGAACCCGTCGCCGCCCGAAACCCCGCGGGCGCGAAGGACGGGAAGCTCCCGCTGTTCGTCACCGACGGCGCCGCCGGACGCATCGAGCTCCGCCGAGGCACGCGATCCCAATCGACCGAGCGCGTTGTACCAACCGCCGGCCAAGACCCAGACCGCACCGGTCGGTACCGCTGCCCCTCGCCCCGCGGGGAACACGAGCACGTGGCTCGCGTGCGAGGCGATCGCCGCCGCCTCGATTCGGGGCTCGGTCCGATGCACCCACGGATCGTCTTCGTCGGACGACGCGAAGGTGCGCTCGAGCGGAACTCCGCCGCGGGCTCGCGCTTGCGCCCCACCGTCGAGGCCCGAACGCGTTCCGTCGTCTGCGACGTCCCCGAGCGCTCGCAAAGCGAGCGAC
>JBAULD010001122.1:0-2417 GCA_049578005.1 Polyangiaceae bacterium | reverse complement strand
CCCCCGAGCAGATCGCCCGTCGCATTCTCGAATACAAGGCCGTCGGTGTGGATCTCGTCCTCGGCGGCTTTCTTCATTATCTCGAGGACGTCGAGTACTTCGGCAAGCGCGTGCTTCCGCTCGTTCGCGAGCTCGAGAAACGGACCAAGGCCGCGGCATGAACCAGTCGGCGCCGCTTCTCGCAGTCCACAACGTGTCGCTGTCCTTCGACGGCGTCTTGGCGTTGGACCGCGTCGGCTTCGACGTGAGCGGCGGAGAAGTCTGCGCGATCATCGGACCCAACGGCGCGGGCAAGAGCTCGCTCTTGAACGTGGTCAGCGGACTTTATCCCGCCGGCGCGGGTTCGGTGCGGTTCGAGGGGCGAGAGATCTCGCGCGCCAAAGAGCTGTCGGCGCGCGGAGTCGCGCGAACCTTCCAGAATCTCGCGCTCTTCCGAGGGATGACGGTTCTCGAAAACGTCGAACTGGGAAGCGACTTTCGCGGAAGAGCGACATTCCTCGAACAGGCCTTCCGTCTCGGACGCGCGCCGCGTGAAGAACGTAGGTCGCGCGACGAGGCACGCGAGATACTTGCGCTTCTCGAAATCGCAGAGCACAAGAGCGAAATCGTCGGTCGCTTGCCCTACGGGCTCCAAAAGCGGGTCGAGCTCGGGCGAGCGCTGGCGCCCCGGCCCAAGTTGCTCCTGCTGGACGAACCGATGGCGGGAATGACCTTCGACGAAAAGCGCGACATGTGCCGCTTCATCCTCCACGCGCACGAGACATTGGGAACCACGCTCGTACTCATCGAACACGACTTGGGCGTCGTGATGGACCTTTCCGATCACGTCGTCGTCTTGGACCACGGGAGAAAGATTGCAGACGGTACCGCCGAAAACGTCCGAAAAGATCCGGCCGTCATCGAAGCCTACGTCGGCAATTTCTCAGACTGAGGCTGAAGCATGGCATTCTTTCTCGAAGTCCTGATTGGCGGTCTACTGGCCGGAATCATGTACACGATGGTCGCCCTTGGCTTTGTACTCATCTACAAGGCCTCGGGCGTCTTCAACTTCGCGCAAGGAGCGATGGTTCTCTTCGCCGCGCTCACCTTCGTGACGCTCTCCGAGCACGGTCTTGCGTTCCCGTGGGCGCTGGCAGGGTCGGTCGCCGTGATGCTCGTCCTTGGCGTGACCATCGAGCGCGTCGTCTTGCGTCCGTTCGTCAACGCCGCGCCGATGGCTCTGTTCCTGGCGACCCTCGGTCTCGCCTTCGTCCTCGAAGGGCTCGCGCAGCTGATTTACGGGACCCAGGTGCACGGGCTGGAGCTCGGGATCTCCGACGCGCCCATCCGAGGGTTGCCGATCGAAGTGAGCAAACTGGACTTGTTTGCGGCTGGGGTAGCCGGCGCCCTCGTTGCCGCGCTCGGCGTTCTGTTTCAAACGACTCGCGCTGGGGTCGGCCTGCGCGCGGTTGCGGACGATCCAGTGGCCGCCGTCGCCGTCGGGCTCGACTTGCGGCGGCTCTGGGCGATTGCGTGGGGTGGCGCGGGCGTCGTTGCGCTGGTGGCCGGACTTCTGTGGGGGGCGCGCGTCGGCGTCCAGTTTTCACTATCGCTTGTCGTCCTCAAGGCGCTGCCTGTGCTGATAATCGGCGGGTTCTCGTCGATCGGCGGTGTCATCGCGGGCGGTCTCATCGTCGGAGCCTCCGAGAAGCTCGCGGAGGTCTATGTCGGCTCGCATATGGGAGGTGGAATCGAAACCTGGTTTCCCTACGTGCTGGCGGTCGCCTTCCTGGTCGCCCGTCCGACCGGGCTGTTCGGCGAACGACTCGTGGAGAGGGTCTGACCAATGAGTCCCGACGCATCGGCCTGGCCTTCGTCGTCGGACGTGAACGAGGCGGCGGCGTCCTCTTTCCGTCCACTTAGGCCCGCCCTTCGAATCGCTGCGTTCATCCTCTGCTTCGCCGTCATCGCATCCTTGCCCCTCCTGGTCACCGACTACGTTCTGAGCGCGATCCTCGTGCCGGTTCTCGCTCTCGCCGTCGCCGGCACGGGGCAAAACCTGATCACCGGCTATGCCGGGCAACTGTCGGTCGGGTCGGCAGCCTTCATGTCGGTGGGGGCCTTCGCGACGTACGACGCTCATCTGCACATTCCCGGGATTCCGCTGCTCGGTGCCTTTGCGTGCGGGGGCCTGGTAGCCGCTCTCGCGGGAGTCCTGTTTGGGCTTCCGAGCCTGCGCATCCGCGGATTTTATCTGGTCGTATCGACGCTGGCCGCCCAGTTCTTCGTCGAGTGGCTATTCACGAAGGTCGGCTGGTTTACGAACTACAGCGCGTCCGGGGTCATCACCGCCCCGCGATTGGCCGTCGCCGGGATCGACTTGGCATCACCGGGAGGTCACTACTGGCTCTCGCTCCTGGTCGTCGTCCCACTCACCG
>JBAULD010001121.1:0-5559 GCA_049578005.1 Polyangiaceae bacterium | reverse complement strand
GTCGCTCTCTTGCAAGTCTCTCTTGTCTGAAGCGCCTGGTCTCATCAAGAATCTCATTAGATCCGCCCATCGCTCGAGAGCCGTAAGACTCAAATAGTTGTTCCGTACTCGCGCGTATCCGGCGTCGCCGAGCCGGCTCGCAAGTCCCTCGTCGGCCAGAACGCGCTTCAGTGTCGCAGAGAATTCTCCGAGGTCGGTAGGGTCGTGAACGAGCAGGCCGTCGACCCCATCGCGGATCTGGTCCCGTATGCCTCCCACGGCGCTCGCGACGACCGGGCGCCTCTTCCACATGGCCTCGGTCACGGTCAGGCCGAACCCCTCCCGGATGCTTTTTTGAACGATGACCGCCGCGTGCCTCTGCAGGGCGTTCACGATCGCGGCGTTCTCCTCGCTGTCGTTCATCGGCAGCATCGCGAGGTGCACGGCCTTGCGGAGCGAGTCCGTGAGAGCGAGCCAGGCGCGCTGCAAGTCGGCGAATACCTGGGCCCCTTCCGGGTCGTCGGCTACGGCGTGAAGGCTTGGCCCGGCAAGCACGAGCTGCGCGCCTCTCGGGGCCTCGGGCTCGACCAAGTGGGCGAATCCATCCAACACGCCGACGGGGTCTTTCATCAGGTCCCACCGCGAGACCTGCACGACCAGCGGCGTGTCCCATGTCGGCGCGCGCCCCAGGCGGATCACGTCGGCGGACCGGTCCACGCGGCCGGTGCTGCCGTCATCGCGGACGAAGATCGACGCACCGGGCCCCGCCGGTCCTTCGATTATGCCGACGTGAGCGAGAATCGCTCGAATTGTCGGGTCATCCATCTCCTGGTTCTTCGCCGAGAACGGGTCGATGTTGGGAGGTAGAACCATCGTACGCTTGCCGTGCAGCCACGCCGGCGCGTATGCGGCGCGTGAGAAGACGGCCAGCGGAACCCATTCGATGTACGGCCGCAAGAACGCCCACCCGCGATCGACCTCGTCGTCGTGTTCCTCGTAACCGATGTGGCATCGCCAGGCGACTCGGACACCCTTGCCAAGGAGATGAAGGGCGAGGCCGGCGGTCTGCGGATCGTGGCATATGACCAGATCGTCCGGGCGCACGAGGGCGTCGATTGCGATCGCGTTCTCGTTCGTGGTGCGGCAGAACACCGAGACCTGTTCGGGCCCGAGCGGCGATCCGTCTCCCTTCACGCCGTGAAGCGCGTTGTGCACTCTCTTGGTGATACGGAAGAACTCGGGCGTTCCCTCCAGCACGAGCCAACGTACGTTGACACGCAGACCCCGAGCATACCGGAGGAGTGAGCTCAGCATTTCGGCGACTCCGCCGCCGGAAGCCGTGGAGTTGACGTTCCAGATCACGCGCGCACCGAGGATCGCGCGGACTTCTTCGGCCTGTCGCTCGATCGATGCGATTCGGTCGGCACCGAGAATTGGCGCGAACGGTTGTATTGAGCGCGGGCTGACGTGAACCTCATACACGGTGGTTGCTCCCTGTTCGGGAATCAGGCGAGCACAAATCGGGCGCGTTCTCGGTTGCGGTAGCGGGTACGCCGCAGCGGCCGACAGAAACGTCGCACGCGGGGAAACTCGCCGCCGATCAGCGGGCGCACGAGCGCGTCGGTCGGCAGACCGAGACGGGCAAGGATGCGTCGCACGGGCGCTCGCTCGGTGATGACCGCCACGAGCTTGAGCCGGCCTTCGTGCCATGCCGCGCCGAACCTCGTCAGCTTCGTGTGGCCCCGTTCGCCCATAGGGGCGCCTGGACGGGGCGCGCCCGTGCTCGCGCCGAACTTCGTGGTCGACTCCGGCCAACGCGACGCTAAGAGACGTCCTGTTCGTGACGGAAGCCACGCCCCTAGCGCCGCTGCCAGCCGACCCGACCCGTACTTGGTCGCGTGCTCGCCTCCCTCTGCCGACGCGTGTCGATTTCGCATGCGCTCGTTCGTCGTCCATGTGAAGGAGCGAAAACCATGAGAAAGCTGATTCTGAAGATGTCCATCACGCTCGACGGATTCGTCGGAGGAGCCAGCGGTAAGATCGACTGGCTCTTCAGGACCATCGACGAAGAGGCGAGGACGTGGATCGCCAGCACCATAGGGCAGGCGGGAGTTCACATCATGGGCAGCCGAACCTATGCCGACATGGCGGCGTACTGGCCCTCCTCGACGGACATCCTTGCCGCTCCGATGAACCGGATTCCGAAAGTGGTGTTCTCCCGCACTAGAAACCCCAAGCTTGCCGCAACGACGAAAGCGCTTGAAGACGCCAACCGGGCGGCGCCTACGGACAAGGCAAGAGCTGCGTCTTGGAGTCAGCCACGAATCGCGTCCGGCGATCTTGCGCAGGAGATAACGCGCTTGAAGGAGGAAACGGGAAACGACATCATCGCGCACGGTGGCGCGGGGTTCGCCCGGAGCCTCGTTGCGGCGGGCCTCATCGACGAGTATCAGCTATTGGTCCATCCAGTGGCGCTCGGACGCGGTCTTGCGATCTTCTCTGAGCTGCCGAATCCGCTCCAGCTTGCCCTCGTCAGCACGACGCGATTCGCCGGAGGCGCAGTAGCCCACGTTCTTCGGCCGACGTGAATCCCAGGCGTGACAACCGAGCCGGCGCTGGAGTCGCGCTCCTCGGCGGCGGGCGACGGACATTCATCGCACCCACCCGGAAGCAGATTGGTCGAGGACATCAGGAGCTGCGAGCCGAGGAGGAAAACGTGAACGTGGAATGGCACCAGAAGCACGTCTTGCCTAGAGGCGCGTCGCTGGAAGATCGGGTTGCGTGGCATCGTGAGCACCAGAAGCAGTGCGCGTGTCGTCCAATTCCGCCAAAGCTGGCGGAACAGATGCGGCGCGACGTCGCCATCGACGACTACCTGGCAGGCGTGAGTTCGAGCAGCCGCGCCCCGCTTCAGAAACTTCGCGAGACGATTCATTCCATCGTCCCAGAGGTCGAGGAGTGCATCAGCTACAGCATGCCGGCGTTCCGATACCAGGGACGGGTCATCGCCGGCTTTCAGGCCACGTCGAAGGGTTGCTCCTACTACCCCTTCAGCGGAACCACACTCACGACGCTGGCGGGCGAGATCGAGGGCTACGGAAAGACGAAGAGCGCTCTCCACTTCGGTCCCGACAAGCCGCTGCCCGTAGCTCTGGTTCGTAAGCTCCTCACCGCACGCATCGCGGAGAGCGAGCGCCGGTAGCCCGTCAGCGGCGTCGGCTTGGTTTCCCGAGTGACGTTCGGCACGAGACCCGGCGCTCGTTCGCGAGTCAGCTCGTGGTGCAGGGGTGTCAGTTGTTCAGGTCCGGCAAAGGCTGGGGCATTCGACCATCGCGATGACCATGCGCTATGCGCACCTGGCCCCGCGGAGCTGCTTGCTATCGCAGCGACGCCAAGGCCTCGAGTCGTTCGCATAGGAGGGGCAATCGCGCTTGGCTGGCCGCGTCACCCGGGAGGTGTCCTGGCAGCGCCTCCAGAAATGCCGGAGTACCGAGAAGGCGTCGGAACTCCGCGGCGACATAGCGCCGCAAGTGGATGCTCGTCGCCGCGAACTCGGCGCACAGCTCCGATCTTCCGTCGACGACGGCGATGACGTCTTCCAGGTCGTGGTGGTACATGTCGCCGGCTCCACGGTCGGAATGCGCATCCAGCTTGGTTGCGCAGAAATGCGGTGCATCGATAATGCGGAAGCGCTCGCCATCGGCGTGCACCTCGATGGCGCGGGCCATCGCGTCCGCGTACCAGCGATTGCGGAAGCCCAGCACGCCGCCTTCGGTCGGCATGACGTCGACCCTCACGCCTTCGACGATCCACCGGCAGATTGGGGCGCCAGGAGTCGTATCCTCCCGGAATCCCAGGGAGCGCAGTTCCGCTGCAAGGCGATGGTAGGTCGTCGACGAGAGTTCGACGATGAGGTCCACGTCGTCTGTGGGACGTTCGGGCGGAGCACCCGGATCGGTAATCAGGAGGCCGCGGATCATCCCTCCCACGAAGACGACCCGGTCTCGCAGTTCCCGGAGCCGCCGCACAACCACCAAGAGGGGTGCGGGCGCGCTCATGAAAGTCGCCGCCGGAGCTCGGCAACGGCCAACTCACGCTCACGCGCACGGCCGGCGCGAACCGCGTCCACGAGGGCCAGCCACTCGTAGAGCTGCGCATCGGCGCGCGCCGCCTGGGGCACCGAGCGATAGAGGGGCTCGAGCGCTTCGCCTCGAACGGTTCCTTCGGGATCGGCCCAAACGACGGGCAGATCGGCGCCCGCGCGGAAGTGTGAGCGGAGGGGAGGAGCGGAGTGGGCGGTGGGTAAACCGCGGGTGACCCCGCCTCGCTCGGGAGGGAAGACATACTTGACCGCATGCACTAGAAATTCGAGCAATGCCGCTTGGTTCACCGACCGCGTGGACTCCTGCAGTAATGTCGACTGCGTCGCCCGCCGTACCGAAGCGTGCACCTCGGATGGGCTCATCCCGAGCTCGACCGCCAGCTTTGGATAGGACCATGTCGCGTCCGCGCGCGAGGCGAGCTTGAGGAGGACGACGACGTCCTGCGGCTTGAGGGACACCACTGTTCTATATTCGCGAATCGCGAATGACGCAACGTGGTTGCTGCAGCGTAACCATGTGGGCGCCAGAGGGCGCCCGTTTCGCGATGCCCGTCGGCGCCCTTCGGCTCGTTCGGCGCGACGCACGAACTCGGGTACGCTCTGCCCTGCAACGCCATCGCGCGCGCCTCGACCCGACGGGGATACGCAAGCTCAGCTTGCGTTTGTGACCTCGACGAGAAAGCGCTCGCCCAAGGCCTGAGCCAGGAGTCTAGCGTCGTGATCGCCGATCGCCGCAATGAGGAGCCATGGCATCCCGACGTCGCGGCGCCGCTTGCGGAGGGTCTTTCGACGTCTCGACAGCCCCAGGAGGAGCTGGCAGCGCTCGTGGGACGGCCCACCGAGGAGGCGGGCCTGGTGAGACGGGCACGGGTCATCCTGCTCAGTGATCGCGGGGTCAGCGGGCGGGAGATCGCCCTTCGCCTCGATCTATCGCCGGAGCACGTGTCCAAGGTCCGGACCTGGTTCCGTACCGGTGGCGTCGGTGGGCTTCGGCGTCCGAGATCGGGACGCAAGGACCACGCGGTGCCCGCGGAGACCGTCGATCGCATCGTTCAGCTTGCGATGTCGCCGCCCCCGCCGGGGCGCAGTCGGTGGACGACGCGGCTCTTGGGCAAGGAGCTGGATCTGACGAGCGGCTGTATCTCCGATGTCCTCCGGAAAAACGGCCTCAAGCCGCACTTGGTTCGGACGTACAAGGTCAGTCGCGATCCGGAGTTCGCCGCGAAGGTGAGCGACGTCGTCGGCCTGTACCTCAACCCGCCCGAGCACGCCGTGGTGCTGAGCGTTGACGAGAAGACTTCGATCCAGGCGCTACAACGCATGCAGCTGCCCCTTCCGTTGCGCTCGGGTCGAGCGGCGCGCCACACGCACGACTACAAGCGTCATGGCGTGGTCGACCTGTATGCGGCGCTGGAGATCGCGACGGGGAACGTCACGCATCGCGTGACCGAGTCGCATACCGGCGCGGACTTTCTCGC
>JBAULD010001120.1:0-3827 GCA_049578005.1 Polyangiaceae bacterium | reverse complement strand
GCGTTCTCGTCATCCTTCTTTTCCGGTCCGGCCCCGCGGTTCGGAGCGGCGACGGAACCGGGGCGGCGGCGAGCCTTCCCGTGGCCGCGGCTCCCGCGACCGCGGCGCCGCCTCCACCGGTGACGGTCATCGCGGCGCCGGTGCCGACCGCGGCCGAGAGCGCCTCGACGCAGCCCGTGACCGCTCCCAAGCCCGTCGTTACCAACCGAGTCCCCGTTCGGCCCGTGTATACGAAGCCGCGCGTCGTGACGGCGGCCCCGGTGACCGAGTCGAAGGGGCCTGCCCCCGCTCCAGCCCCGGCTCCTGCGGTGGCCTCGGCTTCTTCTTCCGCTCCAGAGGCGCCTGCCCCTTCCGCGTTTCGACTCAGCACCCGCACGGCGCCGACGTCGGACGAGTTCGGGGGACGTGAATGAGGCCGAGAACGCTCGGCGTGACCATGCTGGCGGTCGCGCTTCTGGGGCCTGCCGTCGCCCGGGCGCAGGGCCCGGACGACGTCGCGCGCGCGGACGCGCTCTTCAATGCGGCCAAGCAACTTCGAGACGCCGGGCAGTACGCGGACGCCTGCCCGCAGTTCGCGCAGAGCAGTCGGCTCGCTCCGGGTATCGGGGTTTCTCTCTACTTGGCGGACTGCTACGAGCACGTCGGGCGAACGGCCAGCGCGTGGACGGAGTTCAATAAGGCGGAGAAGCTCGCGCGAGAACGCAACGACAAGCGCGCCGAGCTCGCGCGGTCTCGTGCGCAGGCGCTGGAGCCGAAGTTGAGCGGTCTCACGATCACGGTGCCGCCTGCGATTGCGCAGGAGGGAGGCGAAGTGCTGCTCGACGGGGCGCGAGTCGCGCCCGAAGAGTGGAACGCCGCCGTGGCGGTCGACCCGGGCGACCACGTGGTGACCGTGAACGTGCCGGGACAAACGGCGCGGACGCTTCGCGCGCATGTGATTGCCGGTAGCCGCTCTGCGGTGATTCACATCGACGATTTCGGCGGTCCCCCGCCGGAGCCGAAGGCACCGCCCGTCACGGCGCCGCCGCCGCCCCCGCCGGAGTCCGTGGTGGCAACCGACCCGGGTGCGACGCGCCGTTGGGTGGGCGTCGTTTTTCTCGGCTTGGGCGCGGCAGGCGTCGGCATTGGCTCCGCGATCCTGCTGAACAAGAACCAGAACGCCTCCAACGCGTCGTCGTGTAATCCGCAGCCGACGGATAACACGTCCAACGTGGAGTCGACGGTCGCGTTTGCCGTGGGCGGACTCGCGCTCGCGACGGGGCTTGTTCTTACGGTATCGGCGTCGCACCCGAAGGGGCTTGGGGTTGTCGTTGCTCCGATGATGACAGCGGGCGGCGGCGGGGCGTTGGTTCAGTCGACGTTCTAGTCCCAAGTTCCGCTCGGCGAGGTAGTCTCCGCGGGCCCATGTTCTCCTCCGCGGCGCGCGTCTACCGCGAAACCCGCAAGAAGCACGACCAGCTCTTCAACGTCTACGTCATGCGGCCGCTGGCCGCGGTCTTCGTCGCGGCCGTAGCTGCGACGGGGGTGACTCCGAATCAGGTCACCCTGATCAACCTCGCCCTTTTCGTCGTGGGGGCCGCCATGCTCGTGCAATTCCCGTCCTGGTGGGGCGGGATCGCGTCGGTCGCCGTCCTCGAGCTCAGTTACTGCTTGGACTGCGCGGACGGGATGCTTGCACGCTTCAAACACCTCGCGTCCAAGGCCGGGCACCTCTTCGATTTCTTCACGGACGAGCTGAAGGCGGTGCTCCTCGTCGGATCGCTGGCGGTGCGCGCGTGGCGTGCCGGAGGGATCGGGTTCGATGGGCGGGCGTGGGCCCCGGGCGATCCGCGCTTCTTGCTCGCCGGGATCGCGGGAGTGACGGTCGTCGCGTCGGCCGTGTCGCTCACGAGCTTCGTGCGACGACCCGAAGTGAGCGGGCGCGCCACGACGGTCGAAGCGCACTACGAAGCCGCAGACGCAAAACCGGCGGCGGGCCTGGGTCGTCTGGCGGCCCTCGTCACGACGTTCTTGCGCTTCGCCAACCACTACCCGAGTCACCTTTGGCTGTGGGCAATCCTCGGCGGAATGGATGTCTACTTCTGGGTGTGGATCGCGCTGAACGCGGTCTATCTGGCGCGAGGCTGGATTGGGCTCCTCGTGCGCTTCGGCCGCGGCTGATCCGTTCACAATCCCCGTCGCCCAACCGTCACAAAAAAGACTCTTGCTGCTCTGGGCCATTGGAAACTACATGAAGGGCCTTTCGAAGGACGAGCCAGGGAGTTCAGTTTCATGAAGCTACACAAACGCCTCTGGATCGCGGTCATTTCGGCGGGAGTCGTCGGACTCAGCGCAATTGCACAAGCCGCGCTGACGGCGCCCACCGACAAGCACGTGAGCTTCGTCGCGTCGGGCCCGGCCGGCATGAAGATCGAGGGCACCACCCCGGATCTCGATCTCGCCGAGCAGGGTGACGCGATCGTGATCACCGTGCCCCTCACGAATTTGTCGACCGGCATCGGACTTCGCGACAAGCACATGAAAGAGAAGTACCTGGAGGTCCCGAAGTTCCCCGCCGCGACGCTCAGCGTGGCGCGAAGCGCCCTCAAGATTCCGGCCGGCGGCGACAAGGTCGAGACGGACGTGCCCTCCACGGTGACGCTGCACGGTCAAACGAAGCCGGTGACCGTTCATTACGACGCGAAGCGCGACGGCGCGAGCATCGTCTCGCACGGGACCTTCCGGATCAACATGAACGACTTCGGCATCACGGTCCCCGTCTACCTCGGCGTGACCGTCAAGCCCGACGTCGACGTCAGTGCCAGCTTCCGCGTGGCTGGGAGCTGACCTGCGCGCGCGTAGCCGGCAGCGGCTGTCGTGCGCCCATTGTCTTATTCGACCGAGTTTCTTCGATGAGAGCACCGCGCGCGATCGTTTGGGCCGTTTCACTGGCCGTCGGGTTCGTCCTACCGCTCCTGTGCGCGTCCAACGCCGAGGCTTATACGTGGATGATTCGCCACGGATATGCGGGCTGCACACCGTGCCACACGGACCCGTCGGGCGGAGGCCCGCTCACGGCGTACGGCCGTGCGCAAGGCGAGCTCCTTCTCCAATCGCGTTACGGGGACACGTCTGAAGAGGCGAGCTCGCTGTCCGGTTTGGCCTGGGGAACCGTGCAGACGAGCGACGCGCTCCGTTTGGGGGGCGACTTTCGCGAGGCCTGGTTCACGCTCCACGCGGACGGGGCGCCGTCGACCCAGCAACTTCTCACGATGCAGGCGGAGCTCTTCGGCGACATCAAAATAGGCAGGTTTCGCGCCGCCGGGAACATCGGCTTCGCGCCCACGGGCGATCTCGCGGCCTCGTTGACCGATTACCCTCAAGACAACCTCATTTCGCGCGAGCACTGGCTCGGATACGAGCTCGACGACGACGGGTCATGGCTGATCCGCGCGGGCCGCATGAACTTGCCGTTCGGGATTCGCTCGCTGGAGCACACGCTCTTCGCCCGCACGCTGACGCGCACCGACATCGACTCCGATCAGCAATACGGCGCGGCGCTTTCGGTGAGCAAAGACCGGATCCGCGCCGAGGCGATGGGTATCGTCGGCAATTTTCAAGTCCACCCCGACGACTTCCGCCAGCGCGGCTACAGCGCGTACGCGGAATACGCCCCGATGAACACCCTTGCCGTGGGCGCCAGCAGTCTCTTCACGCGGGCTACGCGCGATCTCGTCTACGGCGTGACGGATTATCGGTATGCGAACGGCGTCTTCGCGCGGTATGCGCCAGTGCAGCAGGTCGTCCTCCTCGCGGAGATGGACTCGGTCTATCAGTCGCTCACGTGG
>JBAULD010001119.1:0-1770 GCA_049578005.1 Polyangiaceae bacterium | reverse complement strand
CTGCCGGACCGGCGACGCCTTGCGGCCCGGCCGCGCCGTCATTGCCCTGGGGACCCGCCGGGCCCTCCGGGCCGCTGCAGCCGAACATCCAAAGAGGGAGTGCGACAATCGCCAAGCCGTTGCGGACGCCAATCATCGGCGGCTGAGCCTGCAGGGGATATGCCGGCGCAAAATGGCGCGCCCTTGACTCGCGGGCTCGGCAAAGACGACCTTCGAGCGGCAATCCTTGCGCAGACACGCGCGTGTTGCGCGTTGCGTGCATTCGTTCAAACGGCCATCCTTGCGCCGGCGAACGTGCAAGGCGCGGCTGGACTCGTATTGACCGGAGGCGGAGCAAGAGGCGCGTACCAGGCCGGCGCCTTGTTTGCCTTGGCCGAGATCCGCCGCGCGGGGCGATTGCCCTTCTCCGTGCTCGCGGGGTCTTCGGCCGGGAGCATCAACGCAGCCTTCCTCGCCGCGCGCGCCGACGACTTCAGCCAGGCGACGCGTGACCTGGCCGATTTGTGGACCACCCTCGAACCGCAGCGCGTGTTTCGCACGGATCTTCCGGCGCTCGCGAAAACAGCGGGAGACTGGCTCATCGACCTGGGGCTCGGGGGGTTCATCGGAACGGGCCGAGGCAAATCGCTGCTCGACACCTCTCCGCTTCGCGAGCTCATCGCCTCGCGGCTCGACCCGAGCGCGATCGGTCGAAACGTCGCGAGGGGCCTGATCCGGGGCCTCGGCGTCTCCGCCACGAGCTACGAAACCGGCTGCGTCGTCACGTTCTTCGAGGGCGCCGACGACATTGCCCCGTGGACCCGCATCTCGCGAGCTGCCATTCGCTCGAAACTGCAAGCTCCACACATCCTCGCGTCGTCGGCGATTCCGTTTTTCTTTCCGGCCGTGGAGATCGATGGCGCGTGGTACGGCGACGGCTCGGTGCGGCTCGGCACGCCGCTTTCTCCCGCGATCCGGATGGGCGCGACCCGAATCGTCGCCATCGGGGTCCGTCCGCTGTCACCTCCGACCGCCGACAAGGCGCTCAAGAGGCAGGGGCACTACCCGACCGCTGCGGAAGCTGCCGGCGTGCTCCTCAACGCGATTTTCGTCGACTCACTCGAAGCCGACGTGGAACGCGCGGACCGAATCAATCAAACCGTCGCCTTGATTCCCGAAGCGCTTCGCGCGCGCCATGCCACGCCGCTTCGTTCGATTTCCCTCCTGGTTCTGCGGCCCTCGATAGACCCGCAATCGCTCGTTCTGCGTACGCTCGATCGCTTCCCGGCCGCACTAAAGCATTTGTTTCGTGGGCTCGGCTCGTCCGAGGATTCCGGTTGGGAGCTTCTCAGCTATCTAGGCTTCGACGGTGTATATACGACCCGCCTCTTCGAGCTCGGATACGAGGACACCCTCGCCCGGTCGGACGAAGTCGCCGCTTTCCTGGACGCAAACTGACGACTTAGGCCCAGCAAGAGCGATCAGCGTTACCGCCGATCGCTGTCGCAGTTACCATTCGAGCTCTGGAAGCTTCGTGAACACGGTGCGAACGCCTTCACTCCAATCTTTGCTGAGCGCGCTGAAGTACGGATCGCCGGGCTCGAATCGACGGCGCTTTCGCACCTCTAGAGTGTCTCGCTCGTAACACAGGAGATCGATGGGCATCCCGACCGACAGGTTGCTGCGCATGGTCGAATCGAACGACACGAGGACGCACTTCGACGCATCCGCGAGGCTGGTGGGCGGGGTGATGACTCGGTCGAGGATCGGTTTACCGTACTTTGCTTCGCC
>JBAULD010001118.1:0-4708 GCA_049578005.1 Polyangiaceae bacterium | reverse complement strand
ATGGTGGACGGGCTGATAGAATTACACCTCGACACCGTCGGGATGGAGGCCGCGCGTTCGATCGTGGTCACGAAGTTTCGGGGCAGTGGTTATCTGACGGGTCGGCATCCGTTCGAGATCACGGACGCCGGAATCACGATTTACCCGCGAATCGAATCGCGACGAGGCAATGCAGCGGAGGCCGCAGACTCATCCATTAACACGGCGGCAGCATTTGGCATCCCGAGTCTGGACGCGATGCTCGGGGGCGGCTTGCGCCCGGCGACGACGACGATGGTGCGGGGCGCGCCGGGAACCGGAAAGACCCTCCTTGGACTGAAATTCCTCGAGATCGGGGCGGCCGCGCAACCACGAGAACCCGGGCTCTACTTCGGCCTCCGTGATGGACCGACGACCCTGTGCCGGAGGGCCGCGCGAGTCGGCATCGTTCTAGACGCCCACGTGCGGGCCGGGCTAGTCGACATCGTCGTGCTGTCACCGCTTCCGACTATCGCCGACGCCATCGCAGAGAAAGTCTTGTCGGCCGTGAAAGAGCGCGGGGTCAAACGACTATTCATCGACGGTCTTTGCTGGTTTGGCGAATCGCCTGCATACCCCGAGCGGGCCGGGCGCTTCTTCGTCGCCTTGTGCAACGAGCTTGCCGCAATGGGCGTGACAACCGTTTTCGCGCACGAGACAGACATTCAAGGCTTAATGGGCAGACTCGACAACATCATCAACGTCGGGCGAGTGCCGCGCGATGGGCGTGTTCATCGGGTCATTTCGGTGACGAGGGCTCGCGATGGGGCTGGTGATTCGCTACCGCACGTGGTATCATTCGATACTGAGGGCATCCGAGTCTCGGGCCCTCTGACGCGAGGAGAGCCCGCGGCCGGCGATGCCTTTGGCTTTGACCCTCATGGAGAGTCTTCGCGGGCAGGCGAAGGCGATTCGCCGTGAAAACGATCCTCCTTGTCGACGACGAATACGCGCTCGTGGAAAGCTTGACCGAGCTGCTCCAAGACGAGGGTTATCGCGTGGTGTCGGCTGCAAACGGGGAGGATGGACTCGAGAAATTGCGTAAAGAGAAGGCGGACTTGGTCGTCAGCGACATCATGATGCCCATCGGCGGGGGTAGCGAATTCGTAAGGCGTCTGAGGGCTCTCCCTGAATTTCGATTGACGCCCGTCGTGATCACGAGCGCCGCGTCGAAGGAATCGCTCGATGGAAGCACGCTCCAGGTGTCCGCGTTTCTCATCAAGCCTTTCTACTTCGAGAAGCTTCTGGCGATAATCGTTCGCTTGATCGGAAGTGGCGAACAAAATGGCTGAGGTCCTTGTGGATTTGCCGCCCCTCCGTCGCCGACGTGAGTCGATCTTCGAATAGTGGGAGCGGGGAGCGCCACGTCCACTCGCGCGAACGGGCGCTCCCCCCTTCCCTGGCTTGTCAGACCTCAGGTCGTGTGCGGCGTCGGCGTGGCGGCGGTACCAGCGCTGGGAACAGCGGCGGCGGGCGGACTAGCGGGCGCGATGGTTTGTTTTCCCGTGACGGGAGTCACGACGACGCCAGTCACTGCACCCTTGACTGCCTTCTTCTGATTACTTGACGACGTGGGGATCGGACGGCATGGAGATCCAGCTCCTCGCTATCGCTTGAGAAGCGGGTAGGAAGCCGTAGCGCGATTCGCGGAGCAAGAGGTTCGTTCAGCTCGCTCGGTCTGTCACGAGGGGAACGGTGTGTGACAGGGCCGCGGTCTGATTTAGCGTCCGGCCTCGCGGTCGAGGTCGACCCGCAGGCGACCTTCACGTTTCACGAAGCGGCGTGACGGCGGCCCGGCTCCTTCATACGCACGAGCCGTTCAGCCCATAGCCGCTTTCGATCAGCTCTTTCATCCGTTGGGTGAAGCGCGCGGCGGCAGCGCCGTCGACGACGGTTGTGATCCGCGCTAATCGTCAGACTGAGGTATCCCCGGACTTCGACGCTTCCCTCCACGAGCGCCTGCTTTTCGCGGATGCCCCCCACCGTCACCATGAGCGCGGTTGGAGACGGCGCAGGGATTCCCCACCCGGCTCCATGGCCAAACATGCCCACGGACGTGATGCCGACCGTCCCCATCGTCTTCTTCCAGAGGCGCGGATGGCTCCCCGCGATGGCAGTGAAGGCCCAGAAGAATGGCCATAAAGCGCGATCGGCAAGAGCCGGAACCGCGAGAGGGCCTGTCGCACGTCCGCGCGCTGAGCCGCCCGGATCTCCTCACGTAGCTCGCGCACGGTCTTCCGATTCGCCGCGCGCAGGATGTACGGGATGACGTATTTCTGGCCGGCGACGTCGTGCTCAATCCGCGTGGCGACGTCCACGTCTTCGAAGACGACGAGGCGCTTCCCCTGGCGAAACGCCTGCACCGATTTGTCCTCGTCGACAGCTTTCGCCAGGCAGCGGGCAAGGAACGCCGTGAACGACGGGGACTCTCCGCTGCGCGCGTGGCGCTCGCGGAGGAGCGCACGCGGCTTGGTCACATCGACTTCCAGCAGGCCGTGGATCATGGGCTTGTGGCGAACGGACCAATAGGCCGCTGCCGCCGCCCGCAGGTACGGCGGATACGGGATCACCTGCGCGTCGGCGTCGATGTGCCCGCCGCTGCTGCTAGACGTATTCCCGCCACGGCCGTCGCGTCCACTCGACGTGCCGCCGCTGCTGCTGGCGTCGCCGCCATTGCCGGGGCCTGCCGGCGAGCCATTACTCCCGCAAGAGAACATGGCCACGACGGGAGCCACGAAAACGTGTCGCGAAGAAAAATCTTTAAACTGTTCACAATTGCCTTCTTCTATTTTCTTGTAGTCCGCGCGTATCAGCACGAAGTCAAGCCGAGGGCTGCGAACTAGACAGCGAAAAAGCGCAACGGTCCCTGCCATCGCCTGACACGCAGGCTCCTGAAATTCTCGGCTGCCTCACATGGCTTCGCCAGCCGCACCCATCGGCTCGCGTCTGAGAAGACAGGCAACGGCGGTACGCAGGTCGTCGATATCGAACGGCTTGTTGAAGAGGACGGACCCGAGCAAGCGGGCCTGTCTTCTTGTGCCCTCGTCGCCGAATGCGGTCATGAGGATTACGGGGAGCAACGAGCTTGCTGCCCGCATTTGCTCGAGGATCTGCACCCCCGTGCAGACGGGCATTCTCACGTCCGAGATGAGAAGGTCGATGAGGTCCTTCCCTTCCTCGTGCGGGTACTCTTGTGCGAGCGCGACCAACAGTCTCCCTCCGTCGGTCACCTCCGACACCTCATAACCATCGTTACGCAGCGTTTCGACGACCGCACTGCGCATTTCCTCGTCGTCTTCGGCCACGAGAATGCGGGGCCGGCCTGTGCACGGGGGGCCCTTTGAGTGCAATTCGCCACGGGGCAGATTCGAGATCGTTCTCTCTCATGGCGTTGCCTCCAAACTCAGCAAGGTTCGCGCCGCTTGCGCCGGCTCCGGCGGTATTCCGCCGCCAAGGCTTGGCTCGGGAAACGTCGGGAGCGGTCCTCGACATGTGACGCGCGCGCGCGTGGTGTTGGCCGCTTGCAAAGCGTTTGGCGAACTCCCCGCCGCCAAATGACCAAGGGGTCCTTCCGAACACGCTAGAGCTGAGAATCGCTCGAGGCTCCCCAGCAGGCGCTCTTGTCGAACGCCTGGCCGCGGACGACTGGCGGTCGTTTCTGGGATCAACCACTACCCCGCGTACACGTCGCTCTCCGGGACGGTCCGCGACGCTCGCCGTTTCGCTGCGTGGCTGCGCTCGGAGGCGTGGGTGCCCGACGACCAGCTTTTCGAGATCTACTCGCCGGAGAGCGTTATCGACTTGCCTCCGCGGCTCTCCACCTCTTCGCGGATCTTGGATCCCTGAAGAGCTCGAACTTTCTCTCCTCACCGAAGTACGCATTGCGCACGACGTGCTCGGCCGCCTTCGGGACGGCGTCGATGAACTCTCGCAACAGTTCGAGACTGGCGCGTGCCGATTGATCACCCAGAGCGCAACCGAGCTTGCTCCTGGGCTACTCCAGGCTGCTGTCGAGACTACTTCCGTATTGCTTGACGGCGAGGTTACTGCGCGCCGCCGCGTTGATGACCACGACGCTATCGCGGCGGCTATCGCAGGTATTGACGAGGTGTATCCAGGCGTCCGCCTCGTTGAGGTCGATGAGCTCCGTTTCGACCTCCTCTTGTATGCCTTCCATACGTCCGGGTTCGAGGTGTCGCATTCCACGAGCAGCACATTCGCTCCTTGCTCGAGCAGGTGGTCCACCGTCGCCAGCATCATCACCGACTTGCCGACGCCGCCCTTACTGCCCCCAACCCAGCAGATGCGCCCCGAACCATTGCCTTCGCTCATTTCCACTACCTCCTTCGTCTACTTTGCTGTCATCTCGCGGCTAACCGAGCGGTGGCCTTTCAGATGTCTCTCGTGTCCCCCTTCGGCACGAACGCAGACCGCCGAGCACCCCCATCGTCGGGACGCGCTATCCCCTTCGCGATCGACGTCGTCGTCGCCGCTAGAGGCGTGGGCGTCCTCACCCCAGGCGGCGCTTTCGTGACCACGCCCGCTCCTTGTTGCTTATCGCCGCTCCCTTCACCGCCGGCTTTCGATTCCGTCGCCGGTGCCGTAAACTCGGCTCCGGAATCGGCTCCCCGGCGCGCCTTGGTCTTGCTACCGCTCTTCTTCCTCCCCGCCAACTTGGGCTGACTCAACT
>JBAULD010001117.1:0-1500 GCA_049578005.1 Polyangiaceae bacterium | reverse complement strand
GGACCATGCCGCGGGGGCCGCCGGGCGAGGCGCAATTGCGCGCGCAGGCGCCTGCTGGGACGCGGAGCCGAGCAACCAAACGCCGGCGGTCTCGTCGAGTTCGCGGGGCAGCGCGACATCGTCCAGCGCCGTGACGAAGATTTCGAGCGCGAGCGCGCGCGCGCTCGCAATTTCCCCGGAGAACGTCTCGGTGCCGCTGTCGGTCTCGCGGGCGAAGAGCCCTCGCAGGGACAGCGACAGGTCGCCCTCCGAGAGGCCGATGCTTCCTTCGAGCGCGAGCGCCTGCACGGTTCCGTCGATGCGTCGCGCCGTGCCGAGCGCGCCGATGCCGGGATGGTAGAGGCGAAGGTCGACCTCGGTCAGCACGCCGCTTCCACGCAACCAGCCGCACGCGACTTGCTCGTCGCGAAGCGCGCCGAGGACAGCCGCGGGGATCGACTCGCCCGCCGATAGACGGAGCACGAGGTGGCGGGACTTGTCGCTCTGGTAGACGCCAATCGTCACAGGGGCACGGGCTGCTTACTCCATCTTTACAGCGGCGCCCAGCGAACGCCGAAGGTAAAGCGAAACCTCGGCGTCGTGAGTGGCAGATCGCCGCCGAACGGAATGCCCCCTCCGCCCCCGAGCTGAAGGGAAAGATCGCCCGCCTGGAGCGGCGACGACCGAAGAGAGACCTGCCACTCGGCCGGCGTGACGTAGGTCGGCAGCGCCCACGTCTCGAGCGCGACCGCCAGGAGCTCGCGCGGCAGAATGTCGTAGCCAACCCCCAGCGCCCCGACGAATTGCGAACCGATGCGCGCGTCGAGGAGCTGCGTCGTCGGCCGGATGCGTGCCCCCACCTCCGCCCCGACGAAGATCGGTCCGAAGCGATAGTCGCCGGAGACGCCCGGCGCGAAGACTGCGGAATGCTCGCCCGCGAACTGCGAGCGGTCTCCGGTGGGGGCGCTCATCTCGAAGCGCGCGACCAGGCCTCGAGCGCCGCGAGAAGCCGCGTCGAGCGCGATATGGTCGTGCGCCAAGAGCGCGTAAGCCACGCCGAAACGCAGGTCGCGCGCGGCGGTGTCCTTCAGGCCCGCACCTCCGGTCACCGGCGCGAGCCCTGTGCCGCCTTGCCCCAACGTCAGCGGCAGCGCGAAATCGAGCTCGAGGTCGCGCGTCATGCCGTACGACCATAGAAACGAGCTATTCACCTGGTCGTCCACGGCGTTGTACGACGTGCCGTGCCCCGGGCCGGGCGACGGAGACTGGAGGACGATCGGCCGCGACAAGTAGCTCGTGACGAGTCCGAAGCCGAGGTGACCGGCGGCTGTGGTCTCGGCCGACCCCACCGCGACGAAGTGCGCGGGGCCGGCGTGGGGCCAGAGGACGTCGTCGTCGATACACGTGCTCAGCGCGCCGCCGCAATCCGTGGCCTTGGCAGGAAACGCAAATAGCTCGACGGCGAGCGCGAAGATGGAGAGGACCGCACCGACGCCGGAGCGCATCGGTGTGGGACCCTAC
>JBAULD010001116.1:0-1881 GCA_049578005.1 Polyangiaceae bacterium | reverse complement strand
GACACGGTCGTGCACTACGATCCTTGGTGGAATCCCGCCGCCCAAGCCCAGGCCACCGATCGCGCCCACCGAATCGGGCAGCGCCGGCCCGTATTCGTTCACAATCTCTACGCGGCCGGCAGCGTCGAAGAGCGCGTGCTCGCCCTCCAGCAGCGCAAGCGTTGGCTGTCGAACGCCCTCCTTGGCGACACGGGGACCGCGGCTCCGATCGGCGAGGGAGAGATTGAGGCCCTGTTCGCGCCGCTCGAGAGCTGAGGCTCGGAGCCCTACCTGGCTTCCAGATGGATCGCGTACCCGAACGTGGTCTCGCGTGCCGTGCATATGCGGGCCGGCGGCAGCCTCGTGCTCCGATACGCGCCGAGCACGCACCGGGTGACGTCGATGTCCGCGAAGCGCGGCTCGCCTTCCTCGGCGACTTCCACGATCTCTCCGCTCGAGCGGGCACGGAAACGCAGCTCCATTCGACCCCCGACACCCGGGCGCTTCGAGAGCTCGGAGGCATAGCACCGCTCGACGGCGGGCCACGTGGCGCGCAGCGCCTCCCGCAACTCGTCTGCGTGGGCAGCGGGGCGCGGCACCGTGACCGGCTCGTCGCCCGCGGACAGCGAGACGTCGATCGTCGTACGCGTCGGCGCCTCTCGCTGCGCAAAGGCCAGGTGGGCCGCCTCGCGCCCGATACAGAGCGCCACGCTCTCGTCGCGGAGCGTCGCCGAGACCACTTCGGCCCGCTCGACGAGACCGTTCACCGCGACGGCGACGTCGAGGGATACTTTCCCGGCGAGCCCCGGATCGCGCCGCAGTCCCTCTTCGTAGCACCGCCGAAACGGCCAGTAGCCCGCGCTCCGCGCCACGCGCTGCAGGTCGGCGGTGCCCGGCCCTCCCTGGTCTTCGGTCGTATCGACGACGATGCCCGGACCCGGATGGTAGGGCCTCCCGCCGTGACCTCGCTTTGCACGCGAGGCGTGCGGGCGCTCGGGCGCTTCCTTGGCGACCAAGTGCGACCAGTGGTACGGGAGCTCGTCCACCAGGACGACGAGCGGTTTCGGCGCGGGTGCAGGCGACGGCTCGGCGGTCGATGGCGGAGCGGCAATCGTGACGACGCCGGTGCTCGGCGGAGGGGCGAGCGGCGCCTCCGGAGCCACGGCGGAAGCGGGCGGAGACTGAGTCACGGAGGGCCCGATCGGGGCGACCGGAATCGACACGACGTTCGGGATCGCCGGCTCGGACAGGTCGCGCGCCGGCACACACCCGCTCGACGCCAGCGCAAGCACCATGAACCTGCAACCGAGCCCCGCCCGGAACTCAGACACCATGCGGGGACTTTTATGCCCGTTCGGCCGGGGCGGGCAAATCTGTCGTCACGGCGGAGGAAGCTCGGGTTCGATCCGCCAACCGCCGACCTCGCGAACGCAGGATACGGTCGCGCGTTCGTTCTGTGGGTCCGCGCCGAGGACTTCGACCGAGGCTCGGTCGCCGACGATCTTCGACCGCATGGTCTTCGGACGGAAGGCGACGCCGAATCGACCGGCGGCCAGCATGTCCCAGGGGGGGACCTGGCGCCCTTGAAGGAGGCTCGTGCGGCGGGCGCGCTCCTCGAGGTTCGCCCGGGCGGCGGGCCCGAGCAAATCGTAGGCGTGACGCGTCTCGCGCGGGTCGCTCTCGGCGGCTTCCATGTCGTCGAGGAATACGCGCACGGCCCCGTCCGGCGAAGCGTCGGGAGGCGGGCGACTGCATCCCGCAAGCGCGACGGCCACGATCCAGAGGAGGCTCGGCGGGCGGTCAGAAGGCATGGCGCACGATCGTCGTCACGATGTCATCCATCGCTCCGCGAGGGATCTCCAGCGTCGCCACGACCGGCGCCGTGGCCGCCTCGGACGGCGC
>JBAULD010001115.1:0-9268 GCA_049578005.1 Polyangiaceae bacterium | reverse complement strand
ACCTCGTCGAGCAGGAAAACCGGGTTGTTCGTCGCCACCTTCCGCACCGACTGAATTAGCTTGCCGGGCATTGCTCCGATGTAGGTGCGTCGGTGACCGCGAATCTCGGCTTCGTCGCGCACGCCACCCAGCGACAGCCGGACGAACTTGCGGCCCGTAGCGCGCGCAATGCTCTTGGCAAGACTCGTCTTTCCCACACCGGGGGGGCCGACGAAACAAAGAACGGGTCCCTTGAGCTTCTTGGTCAGTGCTTGGACTGCGAGGTATTCGAGAATACGCTCTTTGATCTTTTTGAGGCCGTAGTGGTCCTCCTCGAGGATCTCCTCGGCCTTCTTGAGATCGTATGTTTCCTCGCTCTTTTCGTACCAAGGAAGGCCAATGATCCAGTCGATGTAATTTCGGACGACGGTCGCTTCCGCGCTCGTCGGGTGCATCATCTTCAGCTTCTTGAGTTCCTTCTTGACCTTCGCCGAGCCCTCTTTGCTCATCCGTTTGGTCTTGAGGGTGTCTTCAATTTCCTGAATTTCGTTCTTGAACTCATCGCGTTCGCCGCCCCCCAGCTCCTTCTGGATGGCCTGCATCTGCTCGTTCAGGTAATATTCCTTTTGGGTCTTTTCCATTTGCTTCTTGACGCGCGACCGGATCTTCTTTTCGACTTGAAGTATCTCGATCTCGGCCTGCATGAGCTCGTGCAGGCGTTCAAGGCGCTTTGAAGCGTCTTCCATCTCGAGCAGCTGCTGCCGATCGACAAGCTTGATGGTCGGCAAATTGGCGACGATCGTGTCCGACAAGCGGGCCGGGTCATCGATCGTCTGCACACTCATCAGAACTTCTGGCTGCACCTTCTTGTTCAGCTTCACGTACATCTCGAAGGCCGCCTGCACGCTGCGCATCAGTGCTTCGATCTCGACCCCTCCTTGACTCGCGTCGGGGATCTCGTCGACCTCGACGACGAAGAATTCGTCGGTCTGTGCAAACCGCTTGATGCACGCGCGGCGCTTTCCTTCGACGAGAACCTTCACGGTGCCGTCCGGAAGCCGCAAAAGCTGCATTACGGTTCCAAGGGTTCCGACTCCGAAGATGTCGTCCGGCGTTGGCTCGTTCGTCTTGGCATTCTTCTGTGCGGCTAGAAAAATGTCCTTGTCCCGAGCCATCGCCGCATCCAGCGCGTTTATCGATCGCTCACGCCCCACGAAAAGCTGGGAGACCATGTGGGGAAAGACGATGATGTCGCGCAAAGGAAGAAGCGGTACGGTTCGCCTCCTTCCGCCAAGCGGCCCTTTCCCGTCGTTTTCTTTATTGAAGAACATTACGACGCCCTTACCTGGCAGGCCTTCTCGCTTCCAGCTCCTGACGGCAAGAGCGCATACCCGCAGCCGTAGTCTGCCCCCACCTCACGCCAACTCGGCTTCCTTCTGGTAGACGATGAGTGGCGACTCTCGCTTGGTGATGACGTCCTCATTCACCACGACCTCTTTGATGCCGTTTCGCGACGGAATCTCGTACATGATGTCCAGCATCGCGTGCTCGAGAATGGCGCGTAAGCCGCGAGCGCCCGATTGACGGAGCAGCGCTTCCTTTGCCACCGCCTGAAGCGCGCCCTTCGTGAACTTCAGCTTCACGCCATCCATTTCGAAGAGCTTCTGATATTGCTTGACGAGCGCGTTCTTTGGTTTCGTCAGAATGTCGACGAGCGCGTCCTCGTTGAGTTCATGGAGCGTGGCCAGGACGGGAAGGCGTCCGATGAACTCGGGGATGAGTCCGAACCGCAGAAGGTCTTCGGGCTGCACCTGCTCCAAGAGTTCTCCAAGTTTGTAGTCCTTCTTGCTCTTGATGTCGGCGCCGAACCCCAGCGTTTGCTGTCCGATGCGCCGCTGCACAATCTGCTCGAGCCCGACAAACGCGCCCCCGCAAATGAACAAGATGTTCGTCGTGTCGACCTGTAGGAAGTCTTGCTGCGGATGCTTGCGCCCGCCCTTTGGGGGAACGTTGGCGATGGTGCCTTCGATGATCTTCAGAAGTGCCTGCTGCACGCCCTCGCCGGAGACGTCTCGCGTGATGCTGGGGTTGTCACCCTTGCGGCTGATCTTGTCGATCTCGTCGATATACACGATTCCGCGCTGGGCTCGTTCGACGTCGTGATCCGCGTTTTGCAGAAGCTGGACGATGATGTTTTCGACGTCTTCACCCACATAACCCGCCTCGGTGAGCGTCGTTGCGTCAGCAATCGCGAAAGGGACATTCAGAATCTTCGCGAGAGTCTGCGCAAGGAGCGTCTTTCCCGTGCCGGTCGGGCCCAGGAGCAAGATGTTCGACTTCGCGAGCTCGACGTCGTCCGCGCTCACCCGGGAGTCGATGCGCTTGTAATGATTGTGCACCGCCACCGCGAGTATCTTCTTCGCGCGGTCCTGTCCGATGACGTAATCGTCGAGGATCGACTTGATCTCCGAAGGCTTTGGGACTGGCGTAGACCCCGCGTACGGTTCGTCCTTTTCGACCTCCTCGGCGATGATGTCGTTGCAGAGGCCTATGCACTCGTCGCAGATGTAGACCGTAGGGCCAGCAATGAGCTTCTTCACTTCCTTCTGCGACTTGCCGCAGAAAGAGCAGTTCAGGTTGCCGTTCTGGTGGTCGTCACGTCTGCGTTCCAATTCATGCCTCAGAATGGTTGCCGAAGAGCACAAGTGCAGTGCACACCCAGCCTCGCGTCGTTGAAAGCTTAGACCCACCCCGGGATCGTCGCAAGCTTGTGGCGGCGCGGGTCGCGTCGCATGAGCATTCTTTGCATCGGCGCGGCTCAACGCTCACGTACGGGCTTCTCCGGTTCTCCCTTCCTTCGCGGTGGGAGGACGTCATCGATGAGACCGTATTCCTTTGCCTGGATGGGGCCCATGTAAAAGTCACGATCGATGTCCTTGTGGATGAGATCCTTCTGCTTGCCCGTTGCGCTGGCCAGGATGTCGGTGATGACGTCCTTCCAGTGACGAATTTCCCGAGCTTGGATCTCGATGTCCGTAGCCTGGCCCCGCGCCCCGCCCATCGGCTGGTGGATCATTATTCGCGCGTTCGGAAGCGCCATTCGGCGGCCCTTGGTCCCCGCGGCAAGGAGAACAGCCGCCATCGAAGCGGCCATCCCGAGACAGGTCGTGCTCACTGTCGAGCGGACATACTGCATCGTGTCATAGATCGCGAGCCCGCTCGTCACTACGCCGCCCGGGCTGTTGATGTAGAGCATGATCTCTTTGTCGGGATCTTCGCTCTCGAGAAAGAGAAACTGTGCGATGACAATGTTCGCTACGTCGTCATTGATCTCCGTCCCCAAGAAGACGATGCGATCTTTCAACAGGCGACTGAAAATGTCCCAGTTGCGCTCCCCCCGGTGGGTTGTCTCGACGACGGTCGGGTAAGGAATGAAGTCCTTTGCCGACTCGATGCAGCGAATCGCTTCTGTACGGCTGGTCGGGCGCTTGGTCATCATCGCTTTCCTCGGGTTTTAAACCCACGTCTCTCCGAGTTTCTCCGAGCGAGCCCTGTCGTCAAGCGGCTCATCCGCCTGCGGCGTCGGGCTCCCCTACGTTCGCGGCCATTGGGGCCGCGGTGGTCCCAACGTTTGGCTCTGCCAATTCCTCGATCTGCGCATTCTCCGAGCCAGCCGGCTTGCCGGTGGTTTCACCGTCTCGAACGACCGCCTTGGATTCGATGACGTTGAGAACCTTGTCTTCCAAGATCATCCCGATCAGGATGTTCCGCCGCTGGGGATCATTGTACTCCGCGCGAACTTTCGCCACGTTCTTTCCACTCTCCGCGGCGAGTTCTTCGATCCCCTGGCGAATGTCGTCCTCGGTGACCTGGATCGATAGCTTTCTCGCGATCGCGGCCATCAAAAGCCCTGCTCGCACTTTTTTCTCGGAGTCGGCGTGCACCTGACCGTGCACCCTCGCAAAATCCTCTTGGGTCGGCTGCCCGCCCATGCGTTTGGCGTTCTGCAGAAGCTCGAGCTCCATCATTCTGCACTGCTGCTCGACCAGCGAGGGCGGCAGGTCCAGGCTGTTTTTCTCGTTGAGCCTATCGATGATCTGCTCCGCGAGCACGGTGTCCGCGCGCTCCTTCAGCATCTTCTCCAGACGCGTGTGTACACTGGCCCGAAGCTCGACGAGGGTCTGGAACGAACCGACATCCTTGGCGAACTCGTCATCGATCGCCGGGAGGACTCGTTGCTTGATATCTCTCACTTTGACCTTGAAGACCGCGGACTTGCCCCTCAGCTCGGCACGGGGATGCGCGTCAGCAAACGTCGCCGCCACATCGAACGTATCGTCGACGTTTTTTCCCGCCAGGGCTGCGTCCAGCTCAGGTAGTACCTGCCCCGAACCAAGCTCCAGCTGTACTCCCTGACCGCCGCCGTCTTTGAGCTCGGTCGCACCCACTTCGAGGGTGAAGTCGATAGTCACGACGTCGCCCTTCTGCGCAGGGCGAGCGGGTTCAATGGGTTCGAGCCGGGCGTGCGTCTTGCGTAGGAGTTCGATCTGCTCGTCGACCATCGCTTCGCCCGCAACGAGCGCGGGGCGAATGAGTTCGAGGCCTTCAAAAACGACGTCGGAGATCTCCGGCGAGACCTCGAAGCGGGCCTTGTAGGAGAACGAGGACCCGTTCTCGACCTTCCCGGCCTCGACGCTGGGCTGATTCACCGGCTGGACTTTGTTTTCGGACAGGGCCTTCGGAAGGGTGTCGCTCACGATCGCGTTGGCGACGTCGCTGGCGACCTGCGGTCCGAATAAATGAGCAAGCACCTGCCGGGGCGCCTTCCCGGGACGAAAGCCGCGAACGCGCGCCTTCTTTTGGAGACTCGCGTAAGCCTTTTCGACCTCCGCCTTCACAGCATCAGCGGGAACCTCGACAGCCAGCTCCATCAAGACGGGCGAAATTCGAGCGACCTGAACTTGCATTGGGAGGGCGGAGGGTAGTGTTCCGCTCGTGGAAAGCAAGTGTCCTTGGACGCGAACCGATCACTACGTGGCCCGCGCCGAGCGCTCGGCGCCGAGGCCGCGCTATTCGTCGTCGTCGGGGTCTGGTTCGTACTCGTCGACCTGATCGTCAAAGAGGAGATCGCTCTCTCGAAGCATCGTTTCCTGCATGAGATCGTCCAGCGAGAAGCCGGCCTTGTACTGGGGACGTAGCTCTTCGCGATGAAATTCTTCGATCGTTCGGTAGCTTTTCGGTAGCGACATGGTCCTCTCCTCAGCCGGCATTCGTTTCCGAGTGCCGAGCGTGGCCGCCGTGGTCAACGGCTCCCAGGGTTCTGTTGGTACGAGTTGAACTGCGGCTACGGACGCCCGGCCCTGCCGTGTTCGAGCGCCCGCTCGGTCCTATCGGTCACGTGCCCTCCGGCGTCGTTCGTTGGGCAGACGAACACTGGATGAGGAACGACGTTTCGAAGACCTAGAGCACCGCAGCGCGGCCTCCACGAACGCGTCAGTTCTCCTCGTGCACCGCCGCAAGCTGCAAGTGCATCCCAGTTCCTTGCTTCCTCATTCCTAACCGTCCTACATGTCGTCCAACGTACTACGCCCATGCAGAGGGCCGAAGAAAACGACGACGATTTCGCGGATGGTCGTCGCGGAAGCTTGCGCAGCGGAGCCGCAATCACAGTGCGAAAGTCGCAGCGGCCGAGCCCAGCCGGGGCGACGCGGCGAGAAATGCGGGCTAGACAGGCACAAACATGACCAAGCTCGGCTCGCGGGAGGGCACGGACCAAAGGCGGCCGACCTGCATCGTCGCGGTCGTGAACCAAAAAGGGGGCGTCGGCAAGACGACGACGTCTGTCAACGTGGCCGCGAGCATCGCCGCGGCCGAGCGCCGCACGTTGCTGATCGATTTGGATCCCCAGGGTAACGCAAGCAGCGGGGTCGGAGTGTCGCCGCGCACGGTCGAAAAGAGCGTGTACGATGCGCTCATAGGCCGCGCCTCGATGTGCGAAGTGCTTCAGCGGACGGAGCTCGACGCACTGATGCTCGCTCCGAGCAAACAAGACCTGGTCGCAGTCGATGTTGAACTCGTGGATGACCCGGATCGTGCGTACAAGCTGCGAGGCGCACTCGACGTCCTGCTCGAGGAAGAGCCGTTCGAATACGTGTTCATCGATTGTCCGCCCTCCCTCGGCATCCTGACGGTCAACGCGCTCGCTGCCGCCGATAGGGTGCTCGTCCCTATGCAGTGCGAGTACTACGCGCTGGAAGGGCTGACGTCGCTAATGGCCACGATCGATCGCGTACGGGGAGGCATGAACGCGCGCCTCGAGCTCGAGGGGATCGTGCTGACGATGTTCGACCCACGCAACAATCTCGCCCACCAGGTAGCAGACGAGGTGAAGCGACACTTCCACGTTTTCGAGTCGGTGATCCCCCGCAACGTTCGACTGAGCGAGGCGCCGTCACATGGGAAGCCAGCGCTGCTCTACGACGTGGAGTCGAAGGGATCGCAGGGATATTTGTCGCTCGCGCGCGAGATGCTCTCTCGTAGACCCGGGGCCACGGCTTCGCGCGCGCAGAGGCTGGCTCGATGAGCCCGACGGACACCAAACGGCGCGCTCTGGGCCGAGGTCTGGATGCCCTTCTTCCGGCTGCTCCCGCGCCGCAAGGGTTGGGCGACCGTAGCGTCTTCCTGTGTCCCCTCGAGAGGATCGTTCCCCAGAAGGGCCAGCCGCGGCAGCACTTCGACTCCCATAAGCTCGACGAGCTCGCGCAGAGCATTCGTGATCACGGCCTAGTCGAGCCACTCGTAGTAAGGCCAGCCGCGGGTCACGCCGACAAGTTCGAGCTCATCGCCGGAGAGAGGCGCTGGCGCGCACTCCAGCGCGCGGGCCTGCGTGAAGCCCTCGTCGTCGTGAAGGACGTGAGCCCAAACGAGGCATTTGAGCTCGCGCTCATCGAAAACGTGCAGCGCGAAGACCTCAACCCCATCGAGCTGGCGGAGGCGTTCGACCGCCTGGTTCGTGAGCACGGTTATTCGCAAGAGGCCCTTGCGGAGCGCGTAGGGAAGGATCGAACGACGATCACCAACGCCCTTCGCCTTCTCAAGCTTCCTCCACGCGTTCGAGTTCGGGTGGTGAGTGGAGAACTCAGTGAAGGGCACGCGCGCGCCCTCCTCGGCGGCGGAGATGCTTCGGCCATCGAGGAACTCGCCGACCGCGTTGTGCGCGGAAACCTGACCGTGCGCGCCACCGAAGCGTTGGTACGGCAACACGCGGGAAGGAAGTCGGAGGCGAAGCCGACCGCGCCCGACGACAAGACCCCCGCCGTACGCGACCTCGAGGCACGGCTCTCGCGCACCCTCGGGACGAAGGTCATCGTGCACGACCGCGGCAACAAAGGGGAAATAGTCGTCCCTTACAGCGATCTCGATGCACTCGACCGAATTATCGACAAGCTTGTTCGATGAAAGCCGCGAACCGCGCTACGTGCGAGCCCGCCGGCGGGCGGCTTCGAGCGTGTTTGCCAGCAGCATCGCAATCGTCATCGGCCCCACGCCGCCTGGCACCGGGGTGATCGCTCCCGCTACTTCTTTCGCCTCGTCGAAGGCAACGTCGCCGACGAGCTTGGTCTTTCCGTCCGGAAGCGCGACGCTGTTTTGGCCCACATCGATAACCACCGCGCCCGGCTTGATCCAGTCGCCGCGAATCATCTCCGCCCTCCCGACAGCAGCGACCAGCACGTCGGCTCGCCGGCAGACTTCGGCAAGATCGCGCGTACGCGAATGCGCGACGGTCACAGTAGCGTTTGCGCCGAGGAGAAGCTGAGCCATCGGCTTACCGACGATGTTGCTCCGACCGACGACAACGGCGTTCGCCCCTTCGAGCTTCGCATCGGTGAGCGAGATCAACCGCATGCACCCCGAAGGCGTACACGCCACGAGCGCCCCACCTCGGCCAAGCGCGAGAAGGCCCGCGTTCACGGGATGAAACCCGTCTACGTCCTTGTGTGGGTCCACTAGGTCGAGCACACGTTCGGCGTCGATCGTCTTGGGAAGGGGCAATTGAACCAGGATCCCGTCGATTGCCGGATCGGCATTGAGATCGCCGAGGAGCGCGACGACC
Source organism: Polyangiaceae bacterium (assembly GCA_049578005.1). GTDB lineage: Bacteria > Myxococcota_A > Polyangia > Polyangiales > Polyangiaceae > Palsa-1150. The sequence continues at coordinate 1,176 of JBAULD010001115.1, read as the reverse complement.
TGCGCCTCGGTCGTCGATGCGGGCAAAGTGTGAAGCTTGCCGCGCATTCCGACCTGATTCGAGGCCTTTTCTTTGTTGCGGGTGTAGAGCAGGCTGGCGGGATTGTCACCGACAAGCACGACGTCGAGCCCGGGCGGCCGACCGTGCGCAGTGCGAAACGCTTCGACCCCAACGCGCACTTCCGCGCGAACTGTCTCTGCCAACTTCTTGCCGTCGAGAATGCGGGCGCTCATGCTCGGAGTCGTATACCGTGCGCCTTGCGTACATGCACGAACACGGCAAAGCCTACGGCGGCAATTCCCACGAGCTGAGACGTCGACAGGCCGAGCAATCCGCCGCGATCGTCGCGTCGAAGAAACTCTACCAGGAACCGCGCTACTGCGTAGAGCACGAGGAATACGACGAAGACCTGACCGTCGTAACGCTTGCGTGAGTGGACGACGACCAAGCATATCGCGGCGATGACGAGAGACGCTGCGGACTCGTAGATCTGCGTCGGGTGCACCGGCAGACTCCACATTTGCCTGCTCGCGAGAAGGTGGTCCCTATACTGGGACTCGCTCGCGGCGCTCCGCGAGGGGAACGCGACCGACCACGGGAGGTCGCACGTCGCTCCGAAGCAACATCCTGCCAATAGACAGCCCATTCGTCCGAAGGCGAGCCCGAGGGGCACTGCAAACCCCGCCATGTCGGCGGCCTTCCAAAACGGGAAACCGTCCCGCCGGAGAACGAACCATGCCGCAATTGAAGCGCCGATGAACCCTCCGTAGTACGTCAGGCCTCCGGCCCAAAACTTCGCCCATTGGAAGCAGTCGGCCTCTTTCGGGTGGCAGAGTCCTTTCGCGGCATCCCACACCCCGTCGTACGCGGAGGACAAGCACTCCTGCCGGCCGAGCGGCCAGTCGACTTTCGTGGGGTCGGTACACAGATGCACGTAGTCCCAGAACTGCCCGTCGACGAAAACGTGAAAAATGCGAGCGCCAGCGACTCCAGCAAGCAGCATCGCGAGACCGAGATCGACGACTACATCGGCGCTTTCGCCAATTCGATGCGCCCAAAGCGCACCGACGGCTGTCGCGAAGAGAAACCCCGACAGGAGCAGGACGAAATACGAAGGGAACGTAACGCTGAAGACACGAAAGAGATCCGGCTCCAAAACGCTACTCTCGTGCGACC
>JBAULD010001114.1:0-4809 GCA_049578005.1 Polyangiaceae bacterium | reverse complement strand
CGGTATCGAACCGGCGATCGAGTTCGCCATCACGGCGGGAATGGCGGCCAGATTACTGGCCGGCGCTCCCCCCGCCGTCGCGGAGGCCGTGCGCGACGATTTGCGGAGTGAGCTCGCGCGAGCAAGGACCGGCGAGCGGGTGACGTTGGGCGGCGCCGTGTGGATTGCGAGCGCCACGGCTTAGAAGCTCGTTGTCAGGGCAATACGGCGAAGAGCTCGTCCAGGCCCTTGGGGGAATAGAGATACGCGTACGCCGCCTGGCTCGCGAGCACCCGCTTCAGGTAGGCCCTCGTTTCCTCGAAGGGGATTCGCTCGACGAAGAGGTCGAAGTCGTCGCCGCCTCGCTCGCCCAGCCACCGCCGCACCGCGCGGCCCCCGCCGTTGTACGCCGCGATCGCGAGCGCCGGCTTTGCCGGAAACGAGGCGCGAAGCGTCGACAGAAGGCGCGTTCCCAGGGCGATCGAAACCTCGGGACGCCGCAGCGCATCTTCGTCGAAGGGTAGCGGCGTGCCTCGCGCCGTGGCGCGCGCCGTGGGAGCGATGAGCTGCATCAGCCCGATCGCGTCGGCCACGCTCCGTGCGTCGGGGTTGAATGACGATTCTTCGCGCATGATCGACCAGGTGAGAGGCATCGGCACGTGCGTCGCCTCGCTCTCGCGCGCGACGATTGCCTCCCACGCGCGTGGGAACGCGACCTCCCACGCCACGCGCCAGCGCCCGACGGGCCAGTGCTCCCGGTAGTCGAGCAAACGGCTGCGTGTGAACGACGACCCCAGGTCCGGAGCGCCCGCCCGGTCGTAGAGCCAGGCCACCGTCCAGACGACTTCGGAATCCACGCCCTCGCCGGCGAGTGCGCCCGCGTGGGCTTCGCGGCGCGCCGAGTCGATTTCGCCGACCTCGAGGAGGTGCACGAACCGCCCGAACGCGGGGGACTCGAGCTCGGGATGGGCTCGCGTGAGAAATGGCCCGCTCGGTTCGTGGGCGACGCTCGCCTCCATCGCCGAACGCGCCCGCTCTTCGCTGATGGCACGAAGGCGAGCGTAAGCCAGCAGCATGTAGTAGCCGAGCGGGCGGTCGGCGACGAGCGCCTCGTACCGCTTCTCGGCGTCGTCGACGTCGCCAGAAAGCTGCGCGACGCGCGCGCGAAAGTACGCGGCGCGCCCCGACGAGGAGCGGCCCGCGTCGAGCCCTGCCTCCAGCATTCGATCGAGCGCCTCGCGCGCACCCCCCAGATCCTGCTTGGCCATTCGGGCGACCGCGAGACGGAAGAGCGCCTCGCCGCCCATGTCGCCATCGGGATAGGCGTCGGGCAAGCCCGCGAGCATCGCGAATCCTCGCGCTTCGTTCCCCTCGTCGCAGGCGAGGAGCGCCGCGCGCAAGCACGCGTCGTCGGCCAGGCGGTGCTTCGGAAAGAGCTTCTCGACCTTGCCGAACCGCTCGAGAGCCTCGGCCGGCCGATGCGCCGAAGCGCTGGCTTTGCCACCGTAGTAGAGGGCGGTGACGAGTGCGTCTTCGCCTTCGCAACGGGCGATCGCCGCTCCCCAAGCGTCGGCGACGTCCTCCGACTTGCCGCGCGGCTTCGCCTGCGCGCGGACGATGGCCGCTTTGCACGCCGCCTCGTGGTGCTCCCGGGATCCTCGCGGAACTGCCTTGAGCAGGGCATCTGCGGCCTCCGAGGCCCGCTTGGGCTGCGCCGCGTCGATCCAGGCTTGCGCTTGCTGCGCCCGCTCTTCGAGGGTGAGAGCGGGCGAGGCCGCCTGGTGCGCCATCCAAGAGGCCGCGCGCGTCCGCAGCCCGAAGGCGTCCATCTTCTCGGCCGCTGCCGGGGCTTCGACGAGAACGCGCGTGGCCAGATCGAAGATTTCTTTGGCGTGCGAGTCGGCCGGGCCGTCGAGCCCGTCGAGCAGCGCGGCACCAAGCTGCACGGCGCTGTCCACCCAGCGGATCCCGCGCGGGTTGGCCGCGAGAAGGGCGCGCCAGATCGGCACCGCCGCCGCGCGATTCCCCTTGCCCACGAAGGCGTCCGCCTGGACGAGCAGCGCTTCGTCATGCGCGGCGATGTCGTCGGCGACGCCGGCCGCGCGCGCGAGCGCTTCGTCGTACCGCCCGAGCCGCGCGAGCGCCTGGGCTTCGTGAAGAGCGGCGTAGGAAGCGAGCGGGCACGGAGCGCCGCCGTCGGCTTCCGGCGAGAGCGTGCGCTCGAAGGCCGCCACCGCTTCGCTCGCCTCGCCCGCGGCCAGGTGCAAGCGTCCAGCGACGTAGTCCCATCCGCAGGCCCGCTCGCCGTCGAGCGTCGCCAGCGCCCGCGCCGCGTCCAAGAGCCGCGCCGCCCCCGACCAGTCCCGGGCCTGTTCTCGCTCCCGGACATCGGCGAGCCGCGGATCGGCGAGGACGACGGCGAGCTTGGGCATCCCTCGGTACACGGATTCGTCCGGCGCCACCGGGCTCGCGACGACCTCCACTTCGCGTAGAGGCGGCGGGCTCGACACAGACGCGAGCTGCGCGGCAGGACGCGACTCCGGCGCACGCGCCCCGCGACACGACCAGGCGACGACCGCCAGCAAGCAGACGAGCGCGACACGGTTCATGGCTTGGGTGGGCGCCACGCCTCGGCCGACGCCTCCTCCTCGCGGGCGTCCACGCGCTTGCGCCGGGCGGCGTCCCACCGGGCACGGTCCTTCGCGACCACCTGCGCTTGCGCCTTTCGCGCCGCCACTTCGTCGAGCGCGCGACGCTCTTGCCCCGTTGCGGCTGCCTCGTCGGCCCGCGCACGCGCAATCCCGGACGCGAGCGCTTCCTTCTCGGCCGCAATGCGCGCCTCCCACGCCGCGGCCTGCGCCAGATCGGCCGCACGAAGACCGCCGTGTCCCATGACTTCGCCCTCCGCCCGCCGGATTCGGTCGGCGGCGGCCGCGTGCGCACGGCCATCGCGTTCTTGGGCCTGCCTCGCGCGCTCCGCCTCCTCGCGATCGCGGAGGGCCTTCGCCAGCTCTCCGACCGCTTCGTCGACTCTCCGGTCGCGCAGCTCGGCGAGCGGCTCGAGCGGATACTACGGAGGACGCATTTCCCAAGAGAATCGTAGCGCGCACAGGGCCCATTCCCAAATCGGCTGCACGCGCTTCTGTTACGCTTCGAGAATGAACCGCCTTCCGACGCTGGGCGCTTCCGCTCTTTGCTGCCTCGTCTCCTGCGGTGGCGACGTCAAAAACGAGCACATCTCGGTCCCGCTGGATGCATCGTCCGACGCCTCGGGAGCGGGCGTCGCGGGTGACGCCGGCATCGAAGCGAGCCCGGGCTCGCTCGGAAGCGGCGTGGACGGTCCTATCGGCGCCGACGCCGGCGACGCCAGCACGGAGTCGAGTGGCAGCGGCATCGACGCCGGTCCGGATAGCCCCGGCCCGGCCTGCACTCCGGGGTCCACGCAGTGCGTCGGGAACGGCGTAGAGACGTGCGGTTCGAACGGCCAGTGGGCAGCCGCGATCGCGTGCGCATCTCCGACGCCGACGTGTGCGGCGGGCGCGTGCGTGGACTTTCCAAGCTGCCGCGTGAGCGCCTCGGGCACGACCGACTGCGGAGCGAGCCACGAGAGCTGCTGCACGAGCCTCGCCGTCCCTGGCGGCACGTTCGACACGGTGTTCGATAGCAATGGTCCCGGCTCGTCGGACGGGGGAACGGACCCGGCGACGGTGAGCGGATTTCGATTGGACAAATACTTGGTGACCGTGGGGCGATTCCGGCAATACGTGAACTACCTCGTGGGAGGGGGAACGCCCCCCGCCAACGGCAGCGGCATCCACGTGCATCTGAACGGCGGCCTGGGACTGTCCGACAGCTCCGATCCGGGGAGCTACGAAACTGGGTGGGACGCCAAGGACTGGAATTCGTATATCCCAACGGGGACGGCTGCCGCGAGCGCCTGGAATGCCAATCTTGCGTACGGGACCTGGACGGGAGTACCGGGGGCGCAAGAAAACTTGCCGATATTCGCGTCGTGGTATGCGGCGTACGCCTTCTGCATCTGGGACGGCGGTTTTTTGCCGAGCGAGGATGAATGGGAGTACGCCGCGGCGGGAGGCAGCCAGCAGCGGTACTATCCGTGGGGCTCGACGGATCCGGGGACTGGCAATCAATACGCGATTTACGGCTGCAACTACCCGGGCGGTACGACCTGCGACCCCAACGGCAGCCTAGCCGTCGCGAACATCGCGCCAGTGGGAACCGCGGTGCTGGGTGCCGGGTTGTGGGGCCAGCTCGACTTGGTCGGGAACGTCACGCAGTGGAACTTGGACTACTGGACCGGTGTCGACCCGACCGGAGGTGCGGTTGGGACCAATCGCGCCAACCTTTTCGGCACCGACGCGCTGGGCCGCGTGCTCCACGCAAACTTGATTGCGTACGACACCACGGTAGAGCCCACGTGGCGCCGCGATTACGATTTCCCCGCGACGGTCCAAGGCTTCCGCTGCGCTCGTTCTCCTTGACCGCTTGGACAACCCGCGCCCTCCGAGCGCGAGCCCGACGACAGAAAGGTGCGGTCTCGAGCCATGCCAACGGGCGCTGACCATGAGCCCGGGGAGAGCCGTCCCGTTTGGCCTTCTTAGCCGCGCTCGGTCGAGCTTCCGCGCCCCGCGACAGCTGATCTCTCGCTCGTTTCGCGGATACCCTTATCAAGTGACCCACGAGGAGCTCCTCGCTCGCATCACGATTGATCCGGCCGTCTGCCACGGTAGGCCGTGCATCCGCGGACACCGGATCTGGGTCGGTCTCGTGCTCGGTATGCTCGAGGGCGATATGCGCGAGGAGGAGATA
>JBAULD010001113.1:0-14648 GCA_049578005.1 Polyangiaceae bacterium | reverse complement strand
ACCTGGGCGTGGCCCTCGACCGCGCGGCGTCGCCCTCGGAGGCCGCCGCGTGCCTCGAACGCGCGCTGCAGCTGTCACCCAATCAGCCCGACGCCTGGACGCTCCTCGGTGTCGTCCGCGGCCAGCTCGGAGATCGCCGCGGCGCGGAGGCTGCGTACCGCGCGGCGCTGGCGCAGGCGCCCGGATCGGTCTCGACTTGGCAGTGCCTCGGGATCCTCCGCGAGCAAGAGCGAGATTGCGCGGGGGCGATCGAGTGCTTCCAAGCGTGCGTGGCGCTCGGTCAAGCCACCGCCGCGGTCTGGGGGAACCTTGGGAGACTTTACTATCAGATCGGCGCAGTCCGCGAAGGATACGGCGCATACGAAGCTGCGCTCCGCGCCGAGCCCGCGAATGCACACTTCGCTCGAATGCTCAGCAAATCACGATTCCTGCGCGACGTCTCCGAGGGGGCGTCCGTCGACGACGCGCTGGCGGCCTACGCGCCAGCGGCCGGCGTCGGGGAGGAATCGGAACGGGATCGGCTCGACTTGCTGGAAGTCGCGTCGGAATTGTTCGGCCACTCCGGACACATCGACGCCGCGATACGGGTATCGAAGAAGCGACTGGAGCTTCGCCCCGAGAGCGCCTCGGCGAAGTACCTGCTGAGCGCGCTCGTCGGCGAGCCCGGGATGGATCGCTCCCCGCCGGATTACATCGTCGAGAACTTCGACGCGTTCGCGGAACAGTTCGACGCCAAGCTGGTCGGAGTCCTCGGGTACGACGTGCCCGAGCAGCTCTGCGCGGTCATTCGCGAGCGGACTTCCCCCGGCAGGCTCTATGACACGCTCGACGCAGGGTGCGGAACGGGGTTGTGCGGACCGCTGCTCCGACCGCTGGCCGGGCACCTCACGGGGGTCGACCTGTCGGCGAAGATGCTCGAACTCGCAGCGCGGCGAGGCACCTACGACGCGCTCGTCCGGGAGGAGCTGACCGTGTTTCTCGGTCGAGCCACCGCACGGTTCGAACTCGTCGTCGCCGCCGACGTCTTGATTTACTTCGGGGAGCTTGCTCCGTTCTTCGCGCTCGCCGCGAACGCCCTCCGACCGGGCGGCCTCTTGGCGTTCAGCACCGAGCTCCTGAAAGGCGAAGGATATCGAATCCTCTCGACGGGCCGCTTCGCGCACGCATCCGCGTACGTCGAGTCGACCGCCGCGCCCTACTTCGTGAGAGAGGTCCTGACGGAAACGACGCTGAGACTCGACACGAGCCTACGCGTGGCCGGGAACCTTTTTGCGCTCCGCCGGACTATTTAGGGACGGTGCACGGACCGCGCGGGCCGGCGCTTCAACGAGGGCGCGGCGAGTTGCTGGCAGATGAAATCGGCTCAAGAATCTCATCGCTCGAACAGCAGGATGGTGCTTTTACGTGCGGAGAGGAATCCACGCGACGAACGTTTCGCGCACCTTTGCCGCGTGCAGAAGAGCCGGGATACTCTGGTGAAGAGAGGCGAAAAACGTGCTGCAGAGACGCATCTATTCCCATTTGGGTGTCCCAGCCCTCGCCCTTGCCATCGCGGGCTGCGGAAGTAGCTCGCCCACGCCAGCCCCGAACCCGGCTGCAACTTCCGCCAGCGGGAGCGGCGGCAGCTCGTCCAGCGGCGGCACGACGGCCCAGAGCAGCAGCAGCGGTGCCTCTGGGACCGGCTCGAGCTCCGGAAGCGCGAGCGTCGTTCCGGGCGCCGGGAGCAGCGGCTCGGCCACCTCCTCCGGGAGCGGGGGCAACATGGCGCCAGCTCAGGGTGGAACCGACGCGAGCGTCCAGCCGGAGGCATCGACGTCCGTCAACGACGCGAGCGTCCAGGGAGTGACCGACGCTACCCAGGGCGGCGGAGGAGGAAGCAGCGATGCGCCGTACGACGCCGGTCCTCCGGCCGTTCGATTCGTCGCGAGAGTCGACTACACGAACCCCGCCCAGCCGAAATTCGCGTGGTCCGGGAGCACAATCCTTGCGCGCTTCACCGGGAGCTCGATCGGCGTGAACTTGTCCGGGCCAACGACGTACTTCGACGTCTCGGTCGACGGGACGATGCTGACGAGCAGCCCGCTGATCATCTCGACGGGTAAAACGGCCTACCCGCTCGCCACCGGCCTCGCCGCCGGACCGCACGAGCTCACGGTGTACCGACGCAACGAGCCCGGAATCGGAGCCACCGGGGACACGACCTTCCTCGGGTTGATCCTCGATCCCGCCGGCGGCGCCCTGTTGCCCCCGAGCGAGCCCGCTGCCCGGCGCATCGAGATCGTGGGCGACTCGGTCACGACCGGCTTCGGGGACGTGAGCACCGGCGGGCAATGCCCCAACCAGCTCGCGGCCCAGAACTACGACGTCGCCTACGGGCCCGTCGCCGCTCGCACGGTCGGGGCCGACCTCATCACGATCGCCTGGACCGGCAAGGGCATGTACCGAAACAACCAAGGGGACATGACGAACACGATGCCCATTCTCTATGGGCGCACGCTCCCCGACCAAACGACCGACACCTGGAACTTCGCGTCCTGGATTCCCGATGCCGTCGTCATCTATCTCGGCAACAACGATTTCGGCAAAGGGGATCCGGGCCAGCCGTACGTCACGACGTACAACACGTTCCTCGCGCGGGTTCGGAAGAACTATCCGAACGCGCTCATCATTTGCACGATAGGGCCGAACCTCACCGATCCCAGCCTCAGCGAAGAGCGCACCTACGTCCAGGGTATCGTCGCGGCGCAGAACGCGGCGGGCGACAAGAACGTCGACTTCCTGGAGATGCCGCAGCCGACCGCAGCCGAAGGGACCGGCTGCGGCGGACACCCGCTCGCCGCGACCCATGCTCGCATGGGCGCCGCCCTGGCCGCCGAGTTGAAGACCAAGCTCGGCTGGTAGCCGTCGTGAGCTTCGGCCGCGCGGCGGGTACCATGCCCAAACGATGCGTCACGCCCGTTTTACCATCGACGCCGACGTCCGGCCCCGCTTCACCGCCTGCTACCTTCGTGTAGCGGGCGGAGAGTGCGCCTTCGTCGAGGCGCACACGGCCCTCGCCGTCCCTCGCCTTCTCTCCGCACTCGCGCTCCAGGGACGGAGACCGGAGGACGTGCGCTGGGTCGTCGTTACGCACGCGCACTTGGATCACGCCGCGGGCGCGAGCGCGCTGCTCGCTGCGTGCCCGAACGCGACGCTCCTCGCGCATCCGCGCGCCGCGAAGAACCTGGTCAGCCCCGAAAAGCTCGTTCAAAGCGCGACCGCCGTATACGGCGAGAAGCGCTTCCGCGAACTCTACGGCACGATAAATCCGATCCCCGAGAAGCGCGTACGTGCCCTCGGCGACGGCGAAAGCTTCGAGCTCGGGGACGCGAAGCTCACCGTGTGGCACACGTCCGGGCACGCCTATCACCACTTCATCGTCGACGATCCGGCGACCGATTCGATCTACACGGGAGACACGTTCGGCCTCGTGTATCCCGACCTCCAGCGGTGGGGGCGATTCGCCATCCCCTCGACGAGCCCTACCGGCTTCCACGCGGGTGAGGCCCGAAAGAGCCTCGACAAAGTCCTCTCGCTCGGGCGCCGGTACGTTTGCCCGACGCACTTCGACGCCTACGAAGACGCAGCGACCATCGCCGTCCAGGTGCGCCGGTTCGTCGATCGCGCCGCTGTCTGGGTGGACGAGGGGGCACGCGGCGAAGAGTCCGTCGAGGCCCTGGAGGCGCGGTACGTCTCCGCGTGGCGAACGGCTATCGCCGAAGAAGCCGAGCACTTCGGAGCCGCAGAAAACGAGTTTCTAACACTCGACATAACCCTCAACGCCCAGGGCCTAGCCCACGCCGCAACCGCGATTCGGTCTAATCTAATCTAAACCTAGATATAACCCAGAATAGAAGCCTGGTGATTTTCGCCGAGACCAAGCGAGCCCGTTGGCGAGCGCGCGGAGCGTACGACCGTACGCGAGCACGATCGACAGCGGGATCGCGCCGGTATCGGCGAAAAGCACCAGGCTTCTGATATGGTGGCCCCTGTCAAGGCGCTGCAACGGTTCGTGTTTCTGGTTCGTCGTTTTGTTCTTCTCGCTGTGTGTTTTCTGGATGAGGCGTTGAAGACAGCGGGCGGACGTGGGTTGCGTGGCGACGGTTTGATCAGCCTGATATGCGCGGGTTGGTTACCGCATGACCTGATCTCGTCGTGGGCTTCCTCGGTCTACTTGCGGGAGTCGCGCCGCAAAGCGGCGTGTCCCATAGAAGCGGCGAGGGTTGCCGCGTCGGTGCGTTGGCCTGCCCGCTGACTGCAACGTCCCATCGGTTGGATTAGGCCGCGAGCAGCTGCTTCTGATGCGCGATGGCCCATACAAATCCGGCAAGCTCTCGGGCCACGGCCGTGACCGTTTGCTGCTTGTTTTTGCCGCGCGCGAGCATTCGCGCATAGCGTTCGTGCAAGCGCAGCTGCGCCTTCCAAGCGATCGCCCGTACGGGCTGCGACAGGGGCTCGTTTCGCTTACGCAGTCGAGGGCCCAGCGCCGGTTTGAATCGGTACGACCACGCCGACTCGACCAGGACCCGGCGCACATGCGTGTTGCCGGTTCGCGTGATGCCTCCACGTTTGGTGCTCTCGCCGCTCGAATGTTCCGACGGCACCAAGCCCAGGTAGCCCATCAGCTGCGCCGGCTTGGCAAATCGGGCCATGTCCCCTAGCTCCGCTGCAAGAACCACCGCCGTGAGCAAGCGCACTCCGCGCAGGCCTTGCAGGGCTTGCACAAGCGGTTTGAGCGACCAGCTCTCCACCACCTGGGCGATGTCCTTGTCCAGGCGCATCACGCGCGCACTGGCCTCCTCGACCGCGTGCACGTAGTCGACCAAAACGCGGTGATGGGCCTCTTGCTCGAAGGGGAGCGTCCGTACCCACGCCATGTGCTTGTCCGTCCAGGTCGTGCCTACGTAGCGCTTGCCTTGGCGCAGCAGAAACTTCGAGAGCTGATGGCGCGCGACCCGCTCGGCATTCTTCGCGTCCTCCCGCGCGCGCTCCAGATCTCGCATCGCCTCCGTCGACGCATCCGGTACGTGGATGGCAGTCAAATCTCCAGACCGAAGAAACCGTGCGAGCTTTTTCGCATCGCGCGAGTCGGTTTTCACTCGGACCCCTGCCTGCTTGGGCACCAGCGATGGCGCGATGACGATGCAATCGAAGCCCGCCTCACGCAGCGCTCGGTACAGCCCGAACCCGGTCGGCCCCGCTTCATAGCAGCAACGAATCGTGCCTCCCTTTCCCAGCTTTCGCAGCATCTTGACCAACGCTGCCGTGTCGTTCGGGATCTCACCCACCAACTGCGGTGCACTCCCGTCGCTCTCGGCCAACGCGACCGCGATGCTCTCCTTGTGGACGTCAAGACCTACGAATCGTACATTTCCCATGGGCCAGCCTCCTGCTGCGGCTCTGCGCCGCTTCCTCGCAGTTGCAGCGTAACCCGCGCTTTCAGGCGCGTTGGCCCACCATCTTGTCTACTCAGGCTTTGAGGGCTTCGGCTCCGCCGATGATCTCCATCAGCTCTTTGGTGATCGCCGCCTGGCGCGCTCGGTTGTACATGAGCGTGTAGTTGGAGATCATGTCTTTCGCGTTTCGCGTCGCCGCATCCATTGCAGTCATCTGCGCTCCAAAGAAGCTCGCCTGACTCTCCAGGAGCGCTCGGTAAACGCTGATCTCGACGTACATCGGGACCAGCCGTTCTAGGAGCGCGTGCTGGTTCGGCTCGAAGAGGAAGTCGCTCGGTGCCATACCCTGCGAGCCAATCTCCGTCACGGATCCGCCCGCGCTCGTGCCGACCGCCAACGGTAGCAGTCGCTCTACGACGACCCTTTGCGTGAGCGCGCTCTTGAACTCGTTGTAGACGAAATAGACGGAGTCGCACTCGGCCTTTTGGAAGCGAGGGACGAGCCAGCTCGAGACGACGCGCGCCTTGTCGAGATCGATGCCGTCGTAGATGCGCGCGAAATCCCGCACGACTTCGCCGTGCCGACGGGTCAGGTATTCACGGCCCTTGCGGCCTAGCGTCGCGAAGGTGACCTGTACTTCGCTCGCCGCCTTTTCCTGCCACGCGCGCTCCGTGCTCTTGTTGATGTTGGTGTTGAGAGCACCGCACAGTCCGCGATCGGCGGAGAATACGAGAAAGAGGGCCTTCTTCTCCGGGCGGATCGCGAGAAGAGGGTGGACCGGCTCGGTTTGAGAATCCGCGGTGGCCATCGTCGCCGCAACGGACTGGAGCACTTCGGCCGTCTTCACCGCGTAGGGCCGCATCGCGAGGATTCGCTGCTGCGCCCGCGTCAGCCGGGCGCCGGCGACCATCTTCATGGCGCGCGTTATCTTTTGCGTCGCCTTGGTGCTCGAGATTCGCCGGCGGATGACCTTGAGCGACGGCATGGCTACTTCTGCTCAGCGGCTGGCGAGAAGGCGGTGCCGAACTCTTCGAGCGCTTTTTTCAGCATCGCCTCGGTCTGATCATCGAGCGTCTTCTTCGTGCGGATGTTTTCGTAGATGGCCCCGTACTTCTTTTCGATGAAGTCGTAGAGGCCACGCTCGTACGCCGCGATGTGGGAAATCTCCAGCTTGTCGATGTACCCGCGCGTGCCGGCGTAGATGATGACGACCTGCTTTTCCACGGGCACCGGCACGTACTGGCCCTGCTTGAGGATCTCCACGAGCCGCGCCCCGCGCTCGAGCTGGTCTCGCGTAACCTTGTCGAGGTCGCTGGCGAACTGCGAAAATGCGGCCATCTCGCGGTACTGGGCGAGCTCGCCCTTCATACGGCCGGCGACCGCCTTCATCGCTTTGATTTGCGCGCTTCCGCCGACGCGGCTCACGCTGATGCCCACGTTGATGGCGGGTCGGACACCGGAGTAGAAAAGGTCGGTCTCGAGAAATATCTGCCCGTCCGTGATGGAAATGACGTTCGTGGGGATGTACGCGCTGACGTCACCGGCCTGCGTCTCGATGACGGGCAGCGCCGTGAGCGAGCCCCCGGAGCGCGGGTTCTTCAAGATGTGGAAGCCCTCGCCTTTCTCCTTTAGCTCCGTCTCGGCGTGATGCCGCCCGAGCTCGCCCTTGTGAACCTTTGCGTCGCCGCGCTTGTCCCAGTCGGTGACGTCTTTGCGGACGACTGCAGACTCCTCGGCCATCTTCGCCGCGCGCTCGAGCAGGCGCGAGTGAATGTAGAAGACGTCGCCGGGATAGGCTTCGCGGCCCGGCGGCCGCCTCAGGAGCAGCGAGAGCTGACGATATGCGACTGCTTGTTTCGAGAGGTCGTCGTAGACGCAGAGCGCATGCCGCCCGCTGTCGCGGAAGTACTCCGCCATCGTGACACCCGTGTAGGGCACGATGAATTGCAGCGGAGCCATCTCGCTGGCCCCAGCGACGACGACCGTCGTGTATTCCATCGCTCCTTGCTGCGTCAGCTTGTCCACGACGCTCGCGACCGTGGACTGTTTCTGACCGATCGCGACGTAGAAGCAGTAAACGCCCTGCCCTCGCTGGTTGATGATCGTGTCGACGGCGACGGCGGTCTTGCCTGTCTGGCGGTCGCCGATGATGAGCTCGCGCTGGCCCCGCCCGATCGGGACCATGCTGTCGATGGCCTTGAGGCCGGTCTGCAGCGGCTCTTTCACCGATTGCCGCGCGAGGATGCCCGGCGCCTTGAGTTCGACGCGCCGGCGGTGAGGGGTCTCGATCGGACCCTTTCCGTCGATGGGCAAACCGAGCGCATTGACGACGCGACCGACGAGCGCCTCGCCGACGCCGACGTCGAGGATCCGGCCCGTCCGCCGCACGACCGACCCCTCTTTGACGTTGGTCACCTCGCCGAAGCACACGGCCCCGACGTTGTCCGCTTCGAGGTTGAGGACGAGGCCCATGAGGTTGCCCGGAAATTCGAGCAGCTCGCCGGCCATTGCCCCCTCTAGGCCGTAAATGCGGGCAATCCCGTCTCCGACGCTGAGCACGGTGCCGGTCTCGGTCGTGAGCGCGGCCTTCTCGTAGTTCTGGATCTGCTTCTTGATGATCGAAGAGATCTCTTCTGCCCGAAGCTGCATGGTCGTTTTCCTGGTCGTGTGGCTGTCAAGGACGGCAAGAGCCTGCGGGTGCCCCGCGGCTCGATCAAGTACCTGGAGGCGTCATCGCATCTCGAAGAGACTGAAGGCGGGTGCGCAGGGAGCCGTCGACGACTCGGTCGCCGATGCGCGTCACGATACCCGCGATGAGGGACTCGTCTGTGCGTCGGTCGATGGCGACGCGCTTCCCCGTCATCTTTTCGAGCTGGAGCTGGAGACGTGCGTAATACGCGTCACTCAGCGGAGCGGCGGTCGTCACTTCCGCGCGAACCACCCCTTTTCGCTCGTCCGCGAGCTCGCGCAACATTCGCGCGAGATAGGGAAGCGTCGCCGTCCGCCGCCGGTCGACCAGGAGGAGCATCGTGTTCCGGACGGTCGCCGACGCGCCGAGCCTCTCTGCGAGTTCGCCCACCACAGCCTTCTTCGCCGCGTGAGGGACGAGCGGATTCTCAATGGCATTGCGCAGGTCTGCGCTCGTTTCCCAGGCTGCGGCAAAGGCGGCGATCTCGTCGACGAGCCGATCGAGATCCCCGTGCTCCGCACCGAGCTCGAGGAGCGCCTTCGCGTAACGCCGGGCCACAATCGAAACACTCATGTCGAACTCCTGGCACCGGGCTCCATCGGTCGCCCTTGGTCGGCGGATCGGTCGCCGCGCGGCTTGCCCCCGAGATCGGCCAGGTAATCTTCGGCCATCCGTTCCTGATCCGCTTCCGTGACTCCTCGCCGGAGGATCTCTTCTGCGGCTGCGATTGCCGCATCGAGGGTGTCCCTCCAGAGGTCCTGACGGACTTGCTTCAGCTCTTGATCCACCAGGAAGAGGGCGTCCTTGTGCGCACGTTCAGCCTTGGCCTCGGCCTCGGACACGATGCGATCCCGTTCGGCTTCGCCGGCGCGGACGAGCGCCTCGCGTGCGGTCTTCACCTCCGCTTCGAGGCTCTCGAGCTTGGCCTGATACGTCTTGGCCCGAGCTTCGGCCTCGCGCCTCATCTTCTCCGCCTCCTCGATCTCCTTTGCGATCGTGTCACGGCGGGACTGGAGCGCGGACGCGACGGGCTTTCGGCCGAAGAGATAGAACCCTGCGGCGAGGATCGCGAAGTTGACGACCATCGCGATGAAGGGCGGGGTTTCGGTCCCGAACTCGAACCAGTTGATCGGCGGCGGCTGCTCGCTCGCGGCCTCTTCGTGCCGCGAGGCCGGAGCCGCCGCCGCATTTTCGACCATGGGCTGCTTGGCTGGCCTTGGCTGTGCCCAGGCCCAAAGAGACCAGCCGGTCACGACCACCATCGCGGCCAAAGCAAACTGTCGCGCGCCGAGACGTGCGCGGACCCGCGCTCGGGCCGGGGACGTGCTATCGCTCACGGCTCCACCTTTCTGCCAAGGACGCGGCTCGCAATGTCGCGTGCCATGTCGGCGGACTGAATCTTGAGCAGCCTTCGAATGCGCTCGGCCTCGGCCTGCGCGGCGCGCTTTCCTTCGTCGACGACCTTCGTGGTCGCTGCGCGCGCGCTGCCGAGGATCTGTTGCTCGCGAGCGAGCCCTTCGGCCCGGATCCGGTCTCGTTCTGCGCCGGCCTCGGCGCGAGCTTTGGCCATTTCGGTCTCGTATTTCCCGAGCGCAGTGGTGGACTTCTCGTCGATTCTTCGAGCCTGCAGCTTGGCGCCATCGATGCGGCGCTCGCGCTCTTCGAAGAGCTTGAGCATCGGGTCGAACAGGAGAGGCTTGAGCACGAGCGTGAGCGCCACGAACAGAACGACCTGAACGACGAACGTGAGGTCGACGTCGACATTGATCGCTTGGGGCGCGACGCCCGCGGCAAGGAGGCCGGCGCCGAAGGAGGCAAAGAGCATGCTTCTCCGTCGATGGGGGGGGACTAAGTCGCCGGGGCCAGTAGCATCCCGTCGAGCAACTGTCCATTCGGTCGAGGCCGGTCTCCAGAGTGATTCGTCACCGTTTCGGCGCCGTGTTTCTACGGCGCTTCGTTTTGGGGTTGGCGGGTGACGCGACGCTCGCACGGCGCTTCGCCGATCCCGCACCCGACGCCTTGCCCTGCGCATCGTGCGCCGGGGCCACCCCGTAAGGACGCTGCGGCTCGGTCCGGCTCCCGACAAGCACCGGACCGCCGCCTCGCAGCTCCGGATGGACGCTTGCGAGCCCTTCGGACTGGGCGAAGCCGCCGAGATCGCTGCGATGCGCCTCCATCCAGTCGGCGTAGCGTTTCCAGAACGCGCGCGCCTCCTCGTCGGCGAGGGGCGTTTCGTCGATGAAGACGCGAAGGGCGGTCATCCGCCGAAAAGCATAGCGACCTCGGACGGGCCTCCGTCAACCCATGGTTTCGCCGACGCGTTTGCCCAGCCTCTCGCAGCACGATTCGTACTGAAGATCCGCATTTCCGCGGGCGTCGAAGTGAACCCTCACGTTATGCGCCGTTCCCCCGTGCACGGGACAGCGGACGGCCGAGAGCCGGCGGGCAATGTCCTGGCCGGCGGTCCGCAACGAAGATGCGAGGCGGGCGTCGGAGATGTCCTCGATCGACACCGTCCGACTTCCGACAGCGACGGTAACGCGCACGGAAAACACGAACCTCTACTACCCGGCCTTCTTGGCGACACAAAGGGCGAATGCGCCGTCGTCGGTCGCGAGCCAGCGCTCGAGGAGCATTCCTCCGAGCAGCAGCATGCGCTCGACGGTAGGCCGAGTGAATTTGCGACTGAGCTCCGTCATGATGCGCTCGCCGGGGGCGAGCTCGACGCGAAGGTCGATTGCGCGTAGGGCAGCCACTTGGCGCCTTTGGGACACGAGATGCATCTCGATGCGCTGCCTCTCACCGTCGTAGAATGCGAGGTGCTCGAAGGCACGTTCGTCGAAGTCCGCGTCGAGCTCGCGCGAGAGAACGCGCAGGACGTTCTTGTTGAACGCCGCGGTCACCCCCTGCGCGTCGTTGTATGCGGCATGGAGGACCTGCTCGTCCTTGACGAGATCGACGCCGAGGAGAAATCGATCGTGCTCGTTCAGGAGCCGCGCGACCTCACCCAGCAGGGCCGGCGCGGCGCGCTCGTCGAGATTGCCGATTGTGCTGCCGAGAAAGGCAAACAGTCGCGCCCCCGCCGAAGCCGGCGCGGCGGCCGATAGTCTGGGAAGGTCGCGGCCGAAATCGCCGATGACACCGCACACGTTCAGGCGTGGATATCGCGCCAGAAGAGCGCGGGCGGAAGCCTCGATCGGTTCCGGCGCGATGTCGAACGGAACGTATCGGGGCGAAGCCGTGCGGGCGCACAGCGCCTCGACCAGCGGTCCGGTCTTGCGGGCCATCCCGCTTCCGATCTCGACGAGCGCGGTCGCCCCCGTGCGCTCGACGAGCTCCGACGCGTGGCGCTCGAGTAGCGATGCCTCGGCCCGCGTGAGGTAGTACTCCGGCAAGTCGCAGATCGCGTCAAAAAGGCGCGATCCGCGCGCGTCGTAGAAGTACTTGGGCGGAATCGAGCGCGGAGCGCGCGCGAGGCCGGCCCGCACTTCGCGCGCCATCGTCACGTCCCGGTCGTCCACGCGACCGCTCGTCCTTACTTCGAAGCGAGATGTCGTCACTCACCCGACTTCGTAGCGCGGTCCGTGCCAAGGCGAAATGGTCAAGCCTCGGGTCCCCGAAGCTCCCGTCGAAGCCGCCAAGTGCCGGATTCGTCCATAACGAAGTCGACGACCTGTCCCGTATCGCTGCGGAGCTGCACGCGAAGAGGCGGGCCTTCGAGCCACGACCACTCGACTACCGACCAGGTGTGGGGATCGTCCTCGAGCTCGCTAGCGGCAGAAGTGGCGCGAAAGCGATCGAGGTTGCGCCTCGCGGGTTCGGTGACGTGAGCGGCGGGCATGCGGAGCATCGATCATGGCATGCCAAGCCGAAGCTCCGTCTGCAAGGGGTATTGCCCCTAGCTCGACCGGCGGGTAGCCTGCCCATGCGTCTTGACCGACACAGAGGCAATTTGCCGTTCATAAAAAACGGACGAACGGCGCTCGGCCCACGCCGCGAGACGCGATGCTAGAGGGAAGGGCGGCCTTGCTCCGGTCTGCACCGGGTGCCCGGGCGATCTGTGGGATTGCCCTAATCGCTTGGAGCGGCTGCCACGCCGGCAAGACGTCGCCGGCGGCCACCGAAGGGTCGGCCACGCCAACCGACGACGCTTCGCCCGCGGCCGAGACGGTGGTCCACGTCGAGGACGACGGGAAGACCATCGACGTCGCGCGCGGCGGCACGATCACGTTCAAGCTGGCGAGCCACGGCGGTACCGGATACGCGTGGGCTCCCACGCAGGTCGACGCCTCGGCGCTCGTGCCGAAGGGAGATCGAACGAGCGAGCTTACTTCGGACATTCCGGGCGCTCGGAAGCTGGACGTGTTTCACTTCACCGCCAACGCCGTGGGGGTGACCACAGTCGAAATGTCCCTCCGGCGCCCGTTCGGCGACGCCGGATCGGTGCGGGTCGTGCGGGTGACGATCCACGTGCACTGAGGGCCATTTTCCTATTCTGGCGGATAGGGACCGAGGCCGGCGTCGATCGATCAATCGTACCGCTCGGCGTGCACCCGCTGGCGCGGCAGGCCGATTTCCTTCCGCAACAAGTCGCGCACGGAACCGACCATCCGCTCGAGACCACAGACGTACGCGTGGGGCTCGGATTCGCTTGCAGCCGCCAGCTCGGCCCAAAGCTCGCGCACGTGGGTCTGTACGTATCCTCGTCGTCCCTGCCAGTCGTCCGGCGGGTTCGACAGAGTCGGCTCGAAGCGGATGAACGGGTGCTCGCGTGCCAGCCGACGCAGCTCGTCGCCGTACAAGAGGTCCTCCGCGTGACGGACCCCGAGCAAGACCCAGATCGGCGCCCGGGAGCCCGTGGCGAGCGCGGCGAGGAGCATGCTCCGCATCGGCGTCAACCCCGTACCTGTCGCGATCATGAGAGACGGGGGCCCCCCTCGGGGAGCGCGCGTGAAGAACCCTTGGGGACCGCTGAAGCCGAGGATCGCGTCGAGTTCCAAGGCGTGAAGCCAAGTCGAAGCGGGTCCGCCCTGCACGCGAGTCACGGCGACCTCGAATCGAGGGGAGCGGTCGGGAGCTGACGCAATCGAGTACGAGCGCTTGGTCACCCCCTCCCCTGCGAGCTCCTGAGGCAAGAGAACGTTGACCCACTGTCCCGGGTCGAAGTCCATCGGCGCGGCGTCCAGTCGCTCGAAGGTCAGCTCTCGAACGTTGGAAGCCAACTTCCGCGCGCTGACGAGGCGGGCTTCGAACATCGGCGGGGGGGGCATCCCGCCCTTCTATGTAGACGGTCTTGCGGCGCGCCGCACCGGAACACCGGCGCTTTGCGGCGTCAACGTCTCCGGCCGGTAGGCGTAGGCCGCCTTCACCCTCGAATGAGACCGAAGCATCCGTTCCATGCGGAGCAGAGCGTCGAGGACGTCGTCGGTAGAGAGCTCTCGCGCCCGAGCCGCCGCGAGCACGAGCTCGATCGAGGCGGTCGCGTCGCGGGAGTGAAAGACGGCGCCGGGAACGAGCGCCATGACCAACCCGGATTCTGCGACGGAGGGCTGAACGCCGGGATCCCGGTCGAAGCTTCCGACGACGGTGCCATCGAAAAGCTGGCCGGCGGCGGCGTCGAGCTCGGCGCGCGAGGAGTCTTCGACCAGATTCACGATGAGCTCCGCCCCACTCCACACGTCGATGAGGAGGCCGTCCTCCGCTCGGAAGAGGCCCCGATGCGCCCGCTCGAGCGGACCCAACCACGAGCGTTCGTCTGCGGTCAGCTCGTCTTCGACTTCGCGGCCGAACCGCCCGCGCGTCACCGCGTGGCACCAGAACGCTCGACTTCGCGCCTCGAACCAGTCGTCGTCCGGGGAAAACGGGCCGGTCCTCTCCTCGAAGGTCGCTCGCATCGCCGCCACGCGATCCATTCGTGCGGGGTCCCCCCCGAGCTGCACGATCCGCGCGAAAGCATCGAGGACGCGCATCCTGCTCTCCGTGGTAGCCTCTTGCGGCAGAGCATGCATGGAAAACCGCGTTTTTTTCCCCCAGGCG
Source organism: Polyangiaceae bacterium (assembly GCA_049578005.1). GTDB lineage: Bacteria > Myxococcota_A > Polyangia > Polyangiales > Polyangiaceae > Palsa-1150. The sequence goes on along the minus strand of JBAULD010001113.1, from coordinate 488 downwards.
GCACTTGATCAGTGGATCGTCGACGGGACGGTCGACCTCCAGCAAACCGAGCTGACGATCCTCGCCAACGGACGCGCCTACAAGCTCGCCGAAGGAGTACGCGTGCTCCGCGAGGTTAGCGGCGGCGGCGACCCGCACGGGCTGGTCGGACGGGTGAAGACACGTGCGCATCTCGAACAGCTCGGCGGCGAAATCATCGAGTCATCGCTGCTTCTCGGCGATGTCGGGTACGACGTCGAGCCCGGTTGGCTGGGCGTCCCGGTCGGCGCGCTCGCCCGGGACGGTCGCTCCGAGTCGCGGAACAGCGAGGGGGGCGGGCGATTCGCCCCGGAGCCCACGACGGAAGAGGACATCCTGGCCCGGCTCGTCGCGGGGACGCTCTGAGCTCCGTCGCCTCGCGAGCTGGCGGATCCGGCCAATACGTAGCACGATCACGTTAGCGTGAAAGTCGAGCTCGTAGACCTTCTCTTCGGGGCGACGGTGGCTGC
>JBAULD010001112.1:0-10644 GCA_049578005.1 Polyangiaceae bacterium | reverse complement strand
GTACAACGTCGACCCGTATTACTTGATTCTTCTTTCTCTCCTGGCAACGGACTTCGCGGAGCGAGCCCGCCGCGCCCTGCGGGATCGACCGGCGGCGTTTGCTCGATAGCCCGAGATGTTCCCCGCTCACTTCTTCACGCGGGCGATCCGGACGGACTGCGACTCGTTGCTCTGGAACTCCATCACGGTCTGCGTTTCGACGTCCGGCCATCCCGCGAACTCGGGCAGGGGCTTCCCGGTGCTGAGGTCGACCTCCTGAACGAGGTAAATGTCCTGGTAGAGGTGCCGCGAAAGCTCGTAAAGCGGAGACCGATCCTCGCTCGCCAGCGAGATGTCGACGGCACCGTAATCCATGATCGTGAAGAGGCCTGGCCGGTCGCTCAGGACGAGGATCCGCTTCTCTCCGAGGCTCGCAAAAAAGCGCCAGACCTGCGCCGCTTGTCGCGTCAGGATGAGGGCATTCTGGAATCGGGCCTCGCTTGCGACCGGGACGTGCATCACGAAGAGCGCAAAGCATGCGAGAACCGTCGCGGGGGCACCCGAACGCCTGCCGAGCAAGGCGACGGGCACGGGAAGTCGGCGACCCACGACCGTCAACAGCCACGCGGCCGAAAACGCTACGAACGTGTCGAGCCAAACGAAGAGTCTCGCGGAAGCCGGATGCTCCGGCAGGCCCCACACATACGTGAACGAGATAACGACCTCCATGCCCAGCAGCGCCGCGACGAACACCACGAAGCGGAGGTCAAGCGCGTCCCTTCTTTTCACTGCGAGGACGACGTTTCGCACGATAAGGGCGAGCCCCCCGGCTGCGAGGATAATCAGCAGCGGCGAGTGCGGCCCAGCGATGTCGAGCGGATGTGCAACCACCCTCAAATAGTCGCGCCCGTTCGAGACGAAGCTGGCGACCTTGAACATCGACCGACTGAGCGGCTGCTCCCAGTCGTTCGCCTTCGCGATGGTTTGCCAGTACCGAGGCAAAAGAAAAATCGGTACGAGTGCGTACACGAATCCAAAGCCATGCAAGTCCGCCCGTTTGACCAGGCGGACCGAGACGAGAACCGCCACCGCGACGATCAAAAACGCCCACCCCTCGTACCTCACGTTCGCGAACAGACAGAGGTTCAGCGAGAAGACCACCAGCCGCTTCGGAGTACGTTGCTTCGCGTAATCATAAAAGCTCTGGATCGTGACGAGCAGGAGGAACGTGGCGAGGAAATCGAAGCCGCCCGATCGCGCGGCCACCAGGGTGTTCGGACTCACGGCGACCGCGATGGCGGCCGCGACCCCGAAGAGTTCGCCCCCGAGGCACTTCGCCAAGCGATACGACGAGAAGATGAACAAGACGAACAAAATCGCGTTGAGGAGAAACGCATTCTCCGCGTGATAGCCGCGGACGATGTGCAACAGACTGACGAGAAACGAAAAGAGCGCGGGCCGGCGATCGATGACTTCGTTGAGGCCATTGAAGTTCTCGAAGAACCATTTCCCCGTGACCGCAAAATTTGCAGTCTGATGGGAATATAGATTCTTGGACACTCCGAGGAGGTTCGCCTCGTCTGCGAGCACGCGAAACGATGGCGGAACGCCGAGAAGAACGACCGTGGAGACGACCGCGGTCACCACCAGTCCCGCCGCATTCTCTTTGATCCAGACGCGGACCGGCGTGATCTCGCCCGATCCCGACAGCCGGATCCCGACATACAGCAAGACCATCGTGAGCAGCACGTAATAGGTGGAATGAATGAAGAAAAGCTCGTTCCACTCTCGATGGCGCAGAGTGAGCCCCACGAGGACGCCGGGCACGAGAAGAGCGATGACACCGTAGCTCCCGTATCGGAGCGCTGACCGTCCGCTCATTGACGGATCCAAACCGAGACGGTACCGCTCCCGCTGCAAGCCAAGACGATCATGAATAGTGACTATCACACACGCGACGCGGCCGTCAGCACGAGATGCGTGAGCGCGCAACGCTTGCGCTCCTTGGGTGCGAGCGCGAGTGGACCACGAGTCGGGCGTGCGGTTGCGCCGCCGGCACGGAGTCTGCTCACATCGCCGCCCCGATGAAGCTGGACTCGACGGGCCCCTCACCCACACATCACGTTTTCGATCGAATCGTCGACCGCTGTCGTGCGCTTGGGCCCGTCCCTGTCGCGGTGGTGGCGCCGCTATCCGACGTCGCACTCCTCGCCGTCGTGGGAGCTTTCGAGGCCAATCTCATCGAGCCAATCCTGGTGGCCCCGGTGACCCTCCTCAAGCGGTTGGCCGGGAAATTGGGCATCGATCTCGGGAAGTGGCCCATCGTGGACGCGAGCGACGACTCCGACGCCGCGGCCAAGGCCGTTGCGCTCTGTCGATCCGGCCAGGCCCGTATGCTCATGAAGGGCAGCCTTCACACCGATACGCTCTTACATGCGGTGATGCAGCGCGAGACCGGGCTGAGGACGACCAGGCGCTTGAGCCACGCATTCGTCCTCGACGCACCCCTCTACCCACGCCCGCTGATCATCACGGACGCGGGCATCAACATCTATCCCTCGCTCGAAGACAAGGTGGACATCGTGCGCAATGCCATCGATCTCGCGCACGCGCTGGGAATCGACGTCCCCAATGTGGCGATCTTGTCCGCAGTCGAAACGGTCAACCCGAAAATCATATCGACCATCGATGCCTCTGCCCTCTGCAAAATGGCTGATCGAAAGCAGATCACGGGCGCCGTTCTCGACGGACCCCTCGCGTTCGATACTGCGGTCAGCGCCGAGGCGGCCGCCATCAAGAGCCTCACTTCGCGTGTGGCGGGCGTCGCCGACGTGCTCGTCGTACCGGATCTCGAGTCCGGCAATATGCTCGCGAAGCAGCTCGAATACCTCGGCGGCGCGGAACTGGCGGGCGTCGTATTGGGCGGACGGGTGCCCATCGTCCTCACGAGTCGGGCGGACGCGGTTCGAGCGCGGCTCGCTTCTTGCGCCGTCGCCGCGACCTACGCTCGCGCGCAGAACGGGGAGACTCACTGCGGCGTCCAGAGCGCCTAGAGCTCGACGCACACGTCGCGTGCTACCCCGCGTCGGGCGTCCGTACCCCGCTGAGGTCGCCCGAGATGCGCAGCGGCCGCAAGGTCGCGCTCTTCTTTCTTTGATGCGACTGCATGCGCCGAAGAATGTCGTCGAGGATGCGAACCGCGTCGACGACGTGCTTGCCCTTGTTGAGCATCACGCATTCGGCTCGTCCGGACATCGCTGCGTCGGTAATCTCGGCCCGCGTGGGCATGCCGTCTTTCGACAAGCTCTCGAGCACCTGGGTGGCCCAGATTACGGGCACGTGGGCGGCCTCGCAGATCCAGAGTATCTCTTCCTGCACTTCGGCAAGGCGTTCGTATCCGATCTCGAGCGCCAGATCGCCTCGCGCAATCATGATCCCGAGGGGATGTTCGCCCAAGCCTTCGAGCAGCAAGCGAGGGAGCGACTCGAAGCCTCGCCGCGTCTCGATCTTCAGGATGACTCCGAGGCCGCCGGCGCCCAGTTCGGCCAGGCGCTGCCGTAGTTCGCGAAGGTCTTCGACTCGCTGAGCAAAAGACAAACCGACGGTGTCGGCGTGGCGTACCACGAAGGCAAGGTCTTCCCTGTCTTGAGCCGTGAAGCCGGGGATGTCGATCGCCGTCTCGGGGAAGTTGATGCCCCGGCCGGAAGAAAGCTCCCGACGTCCGTGACGCGCGTACGTCACGCGAACCGTGACGCCTTCGGCGGAGACGGCCTCCACGACCCCGCCGATCTTGCCGTCGTCGAACCAAACGTGCTCTCCGACGCGCACTCCGTCGAGGACCGACGGGATGGTGCAGGGAATTCGCGGAGGCGCGTTGATTGCGGCGACGGCTTGGCTCCGGGTCAACATCACACTGTCGCCCTTGCTCAGTACGATGCCTTGGCTGGAGGCCCCGGTTCGGAGCTTGGGGCCACCCAGGTCGAAGTGAACCTTGCAAGCTCGACCGAGCGTCTGCGAAGCAGACCGTACATGTTCGGCCATTCGCTTCCATGTGCCTGCGTCGTCGTGCGCGCAGTTGATTCGAACGCCGTCCGCCCCCTGTTCGATGAGCGCGTGCGCGAGGCGTGGGTCATCCGCCGCCTCGGTCGATAGCGTCACCATGATTCGAACGGACCTGCCCTCCGGTGACGGACCGAACAGGGCCTGTGCGTTCCGTTCGAGGAGGCCGTAGCCTTCGTCGAAATCGGGCGCTCCGGTGCTCGGCGGCAGCGCCAAGTCTTGGCCGATGAGCCGAGCTAGGAGCAACAGCACGGCGTCCACACTACGAAGGGCGTGAGCTTCACAGCGTCCGAGCGACGAAAGCCCGACTCGCGACAGCGACTCCTGGAGGGGCCGAACGTCACGCCGGCGGAGGGCAAGATAGTGAAGCAAGTTGTTGAAACTTTTCCGGTGAACGTCGTTTTGGGCCTCGGCGGCATGAGTCTGCTCGTTTCCGAGCATCTCGGCGCGGACGTCGACAAGCTTTTCGAACAGCCGGCGAAATTCCAGTTTGTCCGCGGTATCGGGTTTCATCCTTGCCCTCTTCCGCCGGTGCAGGAACTACGCCGGTTGCCGTGTGTCCCCATCCAGAGCCTGCAGCTGGGGGGTAATGGGAGTGCCGCTTCGTGACAAATTCGGGCAACATGGGGACCGAATGCCGTCGAAAGCCTCGAAGACCCGCGCCGCTGCCAAGAAGAGCTCTCGCAAGGCGCGACCTTCAAACGAGCGGTCACCCAGACCTTCGTCCAAACGCCCGACGAAGAGGGCTCCGACCAAATCGCCCGAACGCTCGACCAAGCGCGAGACCGTACGGTCATCCAGACCTTCGACCGAGCTCCCGCCCGAGCCCTCGGCTCGACCTTCGCCGCAGCCTTCGGCCGGTTCCCCGCTGCACCAAGCCATGATCCGTAAGTTGCCAATCCGGCTGATGGGCCAAGCCGAGCTCTATTTTCCCGCCGTCCCCGGGTTCGCCGATCACTACGTTCGGGGGCTCGGCGCGGCGTGGGAGGCTCTTGGACGCCCCTTCAACACTGAGGAACTCGAGCGTTTTCGTCAGTCTTTGAAACAAATGCTGAGGGAAGCGCTCGAACGCTCGCCCTACTCGAGCGTCTGCGTCGTCTATCAGACCGACCCCCATCCGAAGAAGACGATCTCCTGGCAGATGGGCATTCGCCAATCGACGATAGCTGACGAGTATGCCGATTGGATCGCCACGCGGACACCTCCGCTGTTCGGACACCACCCGGACGCAAAAGTCATGGACCTGGCCCAATCGCTCGGGACTCCGAGCGCACACGCCGTGCTCGACGTGGGTGCCGGCACGGGACGCAACACGATACCTCTGTCCAAGGCAGGGTTCCGAACCGACGCCGTGGAATTCACCCCCTCTCTGGCCCAGATCCTCCGCGACGAAGTGGAGAAGCAAAGTTTGCCGATTCGCGTGTACGAGGGAGACATCCTGGATCCATCTCTTCCGGTCCCTCGAACCCATTACCACATGATGCTCCTCGCCGAAGTCGTCTCCCACTTTCGAGACACTACGCAATTACGAAGGCTTTTCGAAGCGGCCGATCGACTCCTCGTTCCAGGCGGGCTGCTTCTGTTCAGCGCGTTCTTGGCGTCGCCCGACTACGAGCCCGACGACGAGGCGCGCGCGATGAGCCAAGTGATGTGGTGCTCGATGTTCACCCGCCGTGAATTGCAAGAAGCCGCGGCGGGCCTGCCATTCGACCTCGTTTCGGACGAGTCCACTCCGAAGTACGAAAAAGCGCATCTTCCGGCCGACCGGTGGCCGCCGACGGGTTGGTACGAAGAATGGACTGCGGGGCAAGACGTTTTCGACTTGCCAGCCAGCAAGAACCCGCTTGAAATGCGGTGGATGACCTACAGGAGACATCGGGCTCGCTAGCGCCTCGATGTCGCGGGGATCCCGTGATTGCAGACTCCCGCCGCGTTTTCGAGTCTCTGTTCCCGAAAAGTGGCGCTAGAATTCGCGTCGCCGGGCCGCGGCGTGGATTCCGCCGGCCGTAGCCAACGCGTACACGGAGCCCCCACGATGGTCGATCAGTCAGAACGCCGCCTTCCTCATGACTTCCAATCCGAAATCACGACCGTTCGAGAACAATTGAGCGCAATGGCAGAACGCTGCCGTTCGCAGCTCCATCTTGCGCTGGACGCATTCTGGACCGGTTCAAAGCAAAAGATGGCGGACGTGGAGGTCTCCGACAACGCGGTCGACCTCGATGAGAAATCAATCGACGAACTCGTGCTCCGGATTCTCGCCATCCGGCAGCCGGTGGCAACTGATCTGCGTATGCTGACTGCGTGCTTCAAACTCGTCACCGACCTAGAGCGAATAGGTGATGAGGCGGTCGACATCGCTCGGATGAGCGTATCCGGCGGCCCCGACGGCGAGCCCACGCGCGAGCGCCTGCGACGAATGGCCGAGGCGACGGAAGACCTGGTGGCGACGGCCACGCGATCGTTCCTCGAGAGCGATGCCGGCGCGGCGGAGCGCGCGTGCCAGGGCAGCGCGCCGATCGATGCCCTCTACCGAGAAATCCTACAGGTGTCGGTTGACTTCATGACCCGTCATCCGACCGAGGTCGTCCCGACGATGAACGACCTGAGCGTTTCCAAATGCCTCGAACGCATCATGGAGCATGGCGTCAACATCGCCAAGGGAGCGCTTTTCGTGGTCCGAGGAGAACCCATGGCGCGCTGAGCCGTCACCCCCCTCCCCTAGCGCTTTCGGCGGCGAGGCGAAGTGTGAAAACCGTACGACCTGGTTCGCAGTGATACACGACGTCTCCGCCGTGATCGGACATGACGCGCTGGACGATCGACAGCCCGAGTCCGGTGCCTCGCTCCTTCGTCGTGTAGAAGGCATCGAAGATTGGCGCGTTCGGGTCGACGATACCGGCACCGTTGTCCTCCACGTCGACTTCGGAGCGATCGGGCAGATTCCGCACGCGGAGCACGATCCTTCCGCGATTGCCGGTGGCATCCAACGCGTTGCGAATCAAATTGATGAGCGCGCGTTTCATGTGCTCGGCGTCGAGCGCTACGAGGACCGCTTTCGACGGCGTCTCGAGATTCAGAGTAATCGCTCGCTCCTCGATCTCACGCTCCAGGAGGGCCGCGGCTCCCCGGACGATCTCGTTGAGGTCGCACATCCGGAGGGCGAGCTGGTGGGGGCGGGCAACTTCGAGGAAATCTGTCACCAACGCCGAGAGTCGCTTGGTCTCGGCGCGAAGCACCGCGATGGCTTCCGCCGCGGACACGGGGAGGTCGGGAATGCGGGACAGCGCTCGTTCCAGCACGGAAAGGTGCAGACTGGCGCCGTTCAGAGGGTTGCGAATTTCGTGCGCAAGGCCGGCAGCGAGCACACCGGCCGTCGCGAGCCGCTTGCGCACGGGGGCGTCGGGCTCTTGTTCGCGAACGCCCGGTCGTTCAAGTCCGACGACGACCAAGGCCGGAGAAGGACTACTGCGCGCCAGGTAGGGCGCGACGTGCCACCGTACGGCCCGTTCCTTGTCAAAGCGCGTTCGCAGCGATGCATCCATTTTCACGGGGGTCCCCACTTTGGCCGCGAACCAGCAGCGCTTGATTACTTCGGCCCTTTGGCCGAAGAGTCGAGGGAATGGATCGGTGCCGAGGAGCTCGGCGGCGGCGTAGCCCGTGAGGGTTTCCCCCTTCCCATTGACCACCGCCACGCGTCCAGCAGAATCAAAGCCAAACACGGCGACCTCCGCCATCGCAAGCGCCTCCGAGAAGAAGCGCTTCATGTCGAGCTTCTCCGGTTCGTTGGTTCGTTCGGAGGCCATCGGCCATGTGCCCTGCGAAGGGTGGGCCACGCCTCGATAGGGACAATTGCCGTTTGCAACAGCTCCCCGGCGCGCAAGACCTGCGCGTCGGCGACAGTGTTGGAGCCCCCCTGTCCGGGCGTCGTGGGGATTGCGGATCGCCGAAAGGCCCGCCCGTTGGATTTGGCCAGTGTGTTGCATCGAAGCACCGAATGGCTCCCATTCGAAAGATCGTCGTCGCGCACGACTTCAGCCCGGCGGCCACGCGTGCTCTCGAGATCGCACTGGACATAGGGTCGCGCTTGGCAGCCTCGGTAAGCGTGGTGCACACGTACGAGCTGGGCCTCCCGCCCGTGCCGTTTGGTGTCGACCCGATTCCGGAGCTCGACGAGGGCACGGCGCGAGAGGGTCGAGAGGCCCTAGACGCCGTCGTTCGGAAAGCGAAGAGCAGCGGTTTCTCCTCGATCGAAGGCGTGCTTCGTCAGGGCACGCCGTGGATGGAGATCGAGCGGCTTGCCGAAGAGGTTGATGCTGATCTCATCGTGATGGGCACCCACGGCCGGCGTGGGGTCACACACGTTCTTCTGGGGAGCACCGCGGAAAAGGTCGTGAGAACGGCGCCATGCCCCGTTCTCACCGTTCGGGCAAGTTCGCCCGGCTCGGGTTAGGCGACGACGAGGACGAGGGCGTCGTCGCGGAATCCGCCAAAGCGCTCCAGCACGTGCTGCGCAATCAGGATCGGATGTTGGCGAAGCAAGTTGCGCTCGCCTTCGAGGTTGGTTCGGGAACTGACGCCGTCGGTGAAAAGCACCAGGATTTCAGCGCGCTCGAGCCGGCGTGTTTCGGTCGAAATCCTCCGTGGTCCTCGGCCTGGGTCGCCCAGGACGAACGATGATCCATCGAAGCGACTGGCCGCCCCGAAGCCGTAGACGTGCGCGCTCACGTTTCCGACCGACGCAATCGCCAGGTCGCGGGTGCTCCGGTCGATCGCGCAAACGGCCATGACCGCGCCGCGGGTTTGCGCGAGCGCCTTGTGGCTCGCGCTCAGCACGGCGTCCGGTGCTGCGTCTGGCGCGGCTCGCATCACACGCGCGGCGCTGGCCGCCGCTTCTCGAGCCAACGGCCCGTGTCCCAGCCCATCGGCAACGCCGACGAGCAGCCGATTGGCTCCGTACGTGACCGCTGCGTCGTCACCGCTGATGCGCTCCCCGTCGCAAGGGCGTCCCAGAATACCGATCTGCCAACCGCCCGTTGTCGCCCGCTCGAACACGCGTGCCCGCACGCAACTTCCCTCCCCAAGACGAATGTCGAAGTCGACTTCGTCGGATAGCTCGCACACGGCTGCGAGGCCCACGCCGAGACTCCCAGGGCGAGAGGGCCTTCCCTCGAGCGCACGAGATGGATCGGAGATTCCCTCGCCGCAATCGGCAGCCACAACTTCGAGGCCGCGCGTTTCGCCGCGGAGGAGGGGGCCCACAGCGATGTATCCGCCCCGCGCATGCGACAATTGGTTGTGCGCCAGTTCGCTCACCACGTTCACGAGCTGGGCGATCTTGATCGGCGGCAGTCCGAGCCGCGATCCCTCGGCGCGGACGCGCTCCCTGGCGGCCGACACCGAGGCCTCGTCTTGGGTTCGAGACGGCTCGGCGCCATCGAGCCATTGTTCGACTAGAGAGGTTGCCACTTCACGATTTCGATGCACGTCCCGCGCCCGGGCGTGGAGTCGAGACGAAACTCGTCGACCAGACGCCGACTCCCCGAGAGGCCGAGGCCCATCGACTTCGCCGTACTGTATCCTCCGGCGAGAACGCGATCGACGTCGTCGATGCCGGGTCCCTCGTCGCGAAACGTGACACGAATGCCGACACGCTGGTCGTCGAGCACTTCCTCGATGAGCGCGACGCCCCCTCGCGCGTGAACCCACACGTTGCGCGTCAGCTCCGAAGTCGCCGTCGTGATCGCGGCGGAGGCGAAGACGTCGAACCGATGGGCTTCCGCGAGCGCACGGACGGCCCTTCGTACCAGAGCGACGTCGTCCTCGCTCGCGATCTTCATTTCGCGGCGAGTGTGAGCTTCGAGGGCCACGGATCACCTCCGCCGTTTGCAAAGGCGCCTTAGAAGCGCCAAGCCTTCGTCCAGGTCGAGAGCCGTGTGAACCCCTTCCATCGTGTAGCCCATGCGAACGAGGGTGGCCGATACCTCCGGGCGCATCCCGACGAGCACCGTCGTAGTGCCCATGAGCTTGGCCATCCGGCCCGTCTGGGCGAGGATCCGAGCGACGTAGGTGTCGACCATGTCGAGGCCGCTGATATCGATGACCAGACCATTGGTGCGGCGCTTCTCGACGGCGGTGAGCACGTCGGTCTGAAATGCCTCGGCCACAGCATCGTGGAGTTCGACGTGGACCGTGGCGAGCAACGTGTCCCCCATACGGAGGATCGGGATCGACCCGCGCACGACTAGAGCTCCCGCCGGCGGCGGGTGCCGTTCGTTCGGCTCCGCGCCTTCGTCGTAATGGCTTTGCCCAGAAGGTCGAGCGAAAGCTCGATTCCCTCGGCGAGGCTGCTGAGCGTGTGCATGGCGGAGATGTCCACGCCGAGCTGCACCATCGTACGGGCGACTTGAGCGCTGATACCCGTCAGGATGGTCTGCGCCCCGAGGAGGCGCACGGACGACGTAGTCTTCACGAGATTGTCCGCAACTTTCGTATCGACGACGGGAACACCCGCGATGTCGATGATGATGCACTTTGCTTTTTCCTCGACGACCCGGAGCAGCACGGTGTCCATCACTTGCTGCGCGCGAACGCTGTCGATGGCGC
>JBAULD010001111.1:0-9597 GCA_049578005.1 Polyangiaceae bacterium | reverse complement strand
CCTGGGCACCAGCCTCGTCGTGGACGGCCATCCGCGCGGAGAGCGCGTCGTCCAGTTCGCGCGCGCACGGGCGGACCTCGCGGACGAGATCGACCGCATCGGCGGCCGATGCAGCCCGTAGATCGTGCTCGGCCACGGCCCGAGCCAGCCGCGCTGCTTCGGCGTTGGAAAGATCCCCCTTCTTTTCGCGCTCCGCGACGACCAGGCGCAAGGCGGCAAAATCGCCGCGTGCCACGGCGCGCTCGCCAGGCGTGGCTGCGCATGCCGCCGTGGCGACCGCGATCGCGATCGCTGCCGAGAAGCTGAGTTGGGACGACGCCACGGGGGTCGCGATGGTAGCAAAGCCACCCGGACTTGGGGCCATCGCGCGCCTTTCGATGTCATGACCGTCGACGTCATCCTCAATCCCAACGCAAGGAGACTCGCGACGAACACGGCGGTCCGGCGAGCGCTATGGACGGCCGCGCGTCGCGGAGGCGCCCGCGTCCACGAGACTCGAACGTTGGAGGAGCTCGAACGGGTCGCGCACGCGATCGCGGCTCGCTCGACCGACGCCGTCGTCCTTGCCGGGGGCGATGGGTCGCACATGGCCGGGATAAGCGCTCTGTCGCGCGCATGTCGCGGTGCGCTCCCGCCGATCGCGCTCGCGCCGTGCGGGACGGTCTGCACGGTCGCCCGAAACTTCGGGATGCTCGGCGGGCCGCGGCGATGGACAGAACGCGTCGTCCTCGCCGCGTGCAGTGGGGCCGCGCGCACGGAGAGCAGGCCGACCCTATGTGTGCGAGACGACGGCGGCGGCGAACGTGTGGGCTTCATCTTCGGCGCCGGGCTGGTCGCGCGCTTCTTCGACGCCTACTACCAGGCCCCGAGGCAGGGGCTCGCGACCGCCGCACGGATCGCGGCGCGCGTGTTCGCGGGCTCGTTCTTCGGCCTAGCCTTTGCTCGGAGCATTCTCGAGCCAGCCCGATGGGAGGTCTCCATCGATGGCGGGCCGCCGGCCGGCGACGAATGGAGCCTGCTTCTGGCGAGCGTCGTCCGCGACGTGGGCCTTCACCTGATCGCCACGTACCGGGCAGGCGAGGTGAACGGCCGTTTCCACGTCGTCGGCAGCGGCTTGCCCCCGCGCGCCCTCGGGCCGCAGCTGCCGCGTGTTCTGGTCGGGCGGCCCCTAAAAGGAGGGCCGCGAGTCGACGTTCTGGCTCACTCGCTCCGCCTCGTGCACCGCGCTTCCGCCGGCGCCTACGTCCTCGACGGCGACGTCTTTCGAGCTCGCGAGACGCACGTCGAAGACGGTCCGAGGCTCAGACTCCTAGTGCCGCCGCGCATCGACTTGCGCGCCCCGTAACGGCCCTCACGCAGCCTGCGTCCGCGGATCGCACGACTCGAGACGCACGACGAGGTCGGCGACCCGGATCGGCTCCGACCGATGGGTGACCAGGACCACGGTGCGGCGGCCACGGAGACGTGCGACGGCTTCGAGGACGCGCTGCTGGGCGTCCGCGTCGAGGCCGCTCGTGGGCTCGTCGAGAAGAAGGACGGGCTGGCAAGTGGCAATTGCGCGAGCAAGCGCGATCCACTGCCGCTCCCCGCCGGACACAGCGCGTCCACCCGCGCCGAGGCGGGCTACTCCGAGGGATTTCACGAGATGCGCCGCGCCTATCGGCTCGAGTGCAGAGCGCGCCGCGCGCTGGGGCGCCCCAAGGCAAATGTTGGCGTCCAGGGTATCGGCGAGTAAGGGCGCATCCTGGGGCACCCACGCGAACGGTCGCTCTCCGAGACCTGCCGGTGCGTCGCCGATCGAGACGCCACCGAAGAGGATGTGCCCGGACGCGGGGCGCTCGAACCCGAGCAGAGTCCGCAGCAGCGTCGTCTTACCGACGCCGGTGGGGCCCGCGATGACGACGATCGCTCCCGGCTCGATCCGTAGCGTCAGAGGTGCACATGCGCCCCTGACGAGGCCCAGGTCGCGCAGCTCGAGCGTCGCCAACGGCCACGCCCGGACCCTCGCGGCCTCGGAGCGAACGCGCGGCGTCGAGGGGGGCGTGCCGCCCAGAGTCGGGCGGAGCTCGTCGTACGCCACCGCAGCGCGCGCTAGCGCGAGTCGGGCGTCCGTGAGCTCGCGCAGCGGCCGGTACGCGAGAAAGAAAGCCACGGCAAACGCGAGCAGCGTGCGGCCGTCGGCGACGGCACCGAACCAGGGAACCCGCGATGCCCCGACGGCCGCCGAGAGGGCAAGCGCAGCCAACACCTCGTTCGCCCCGCTCATCGCGGCCGCGCGCGCGTCGAGCCGCGCTGTTCCGTGAGCAATCGCTTCCCCGAGACCCCGCAGATTGGACCGCGCCTTCGCCTCCGCGCCGTAGCTCACCCACAACTCTGCGTGACGTACCGACTCGTCGGCGGCCTCGAGCAATCCCGCGCGCTGAAAAGCCGCTTGCGCGGCCGCCTTCCGGTATCCCGATCGGGCCTTCCCGAGCAGCGCGCCGAACGCCACGAGCATGAGCGCTGCCAGCAGCGCCGTTCGGGCCGACAACGCGACGAGAAGGCAACCCAGCGGGACGAGCTGGGCCAATGCCCTCGCGCCGCCGAGGAGACCCTGCTTCAGGCCGACCTCCACGTCGTGGACGCTCTCGGTGAGGGCCGCCACGGCTTGCAGCATCGGGGACGCTGGTGCGGACCCCTGATCAGCATGTCGCGGTTGGCGCACTCGATACGCCGTTAGAAGCGTGTCGAGAAGCTCGAGCCGGAGGGCAGCCCCGACCTCCCCCGAAAGGCGGGCCTGAACGTACGTGGCGTAGACGCCCGTGGCGCTCTTGACGGTGACGACCGCAAGACCGACGGAGGCCCAGAAAAACGCCTGGTCCGCGAGCGCATCCGATGCGGGCCGATCCGCGCCGCCCGCGCCGGCGCTCGCCTGCGCGAATCCCCAGCGTTGCGCCAGTGCCACGGCCACACTTCCTGCGGCGAGAGCGAGGAGCGCGTGGCCGAGGGCATGCATCGTCGAGGCCAGCAAAAATGCGAGTCGCCAGCGCCCGCGTAGAATTCTTCTTAGGACTGTGACGTAATAAGAGAGGATGACCATAATTGGGTTCTGGGTGAGGTTCCCGGTGGACTCACTCCCATTGGCTCGTAGGTGACGGGCTCCGAATGGGCCACCCTCATCCATCATCTCACGTCTGTGTGCGTGGGTGCGCCGTGACGGGTTCTGCTGGCTTCGACCATCACGACGGAGGAGGCGCGCGACTCGATCGATGACGAATTCGAAACATCGGACTTCGAAAGGACGGAGTCGTCTTCGACTCGCGACCCGGGGCAAACCGGTCGCAGGGCCGGGTCCCCGCGAATCGGAGTCCATCGAAGAAGGGGCTCCCGTGACCGCGCATCGGGCGCGCCAGTCACGCACCGAAGGAATGGAAAATGCTTTCTCTCCAAGGAGCCGCTTGAGCTCGACGGCGTCCAATCCACACGATTCGGCGAAGCATGTACGACACGAGGCGCCAAGCTCGGGGCCGGCGCTGACGCAGCCCACCGACTCGACAACGGGCTCCCGGAACGAGACCGACGTCCTTATCTCATCCCCCCACCCGCCTGCGAGCGAGGGAGCACTGGTCATGAGCAAGAGCAAGAGCAGCGCGGCCGCGGTCGCAACGACTCGGCCGGCACGAAGCGAGGGACGCCTGCAGTCGGTCGGCAAGCGCTCGGGCGGAACGGGTGCTGGAGGGGACAGTGAGCGGCCGCGGGATGCCTCGGTCGACGAGGACTTCGAAGGCGGCCTGCCATCGATGGGCTCGGGAGCCTCGAGCGCGGCCCTCGACCTGGTCGAGGAGGAGTTCGGCCTCGAGCCGACGCCGGTCGACGCTCCGGTTCACGGGGAAACGGATTCCCTCGCCCCTCCCAGGGGACCGAGCGACAAGGAGATCGAGGAGGGCGGCGGCGACTCGATGCTGGCCCGGTACTTCCGCGAAATGGCGACTCACCCGGTCATGGGTCCCGAGGAAGAGCTAGAGACCGCGGTGGAAGTCGAGCGGGCGGAAGTCGACCACTGGGTCTCGATTCTGTCGTATTGCGCGGCGGCCGACCACGCGCTGGATTCCCTCGAAAAGGACCTGCCGACCGCGGAGGAAGAAAAGCTCGATCTCCCGCAGATTCCCGAGCTTCGCAAACTCCTCAAACTCTACAAGAAGCAACACCAGAAGCTGACGCGCGACCAGGAGAAGAAATATCGCACGTGGTGCGCATCCTTGGCGAAAGCGATCCGCCTCGCGGACAGCGACCGGCTTTGGATCGCGCACGCGGAAGAGGTCGTACGAAGGCTCGGCGAGGAGCCCGGTGAGGAGGAGCAGGACAGCGTCCTCGATCAGGAAGAGGGCGCCGAGCCATCGCCGTCCAAACCGCACCTCCCGGCCACGACGAGCTACAAGAAGTTCACCTCCAAGATCTCCGA
The DNA here is from genome assembly GCA_049578005.1 of Polyangiaceae bacterium. Lineage (GTDB taxonomy): Bacteria > Myxococcota_A > Polyangia > Polyangiales > Polyangiaceae > Palsa-1150. The sequence goes on along the minus strand of JBAULD010001111.1, from coordinate 5,156 downwards.
GGCTGCCGCGCACTCGCGCGTCGTGAAGAACAAATTCGTAAAGGCCAACTTGCGCTTGGTCGTGTCGATCGCGCGCCGATACAACCGAGGCCGGTTGCCACTCATCGACCTCATCCAAGAGGGCAACATCGGCCTCATGAAGGCGGTCGAACGCTTCGACCACACGCGCGGCTACCGCTTCTCGACCTACGCTTCTTGGTGGATCCGGCACGCCATCAGTCGCGCGCTCGCGGACAAGGGGCGCGCGGTGCGCATTCCGGTGCACATGCTGGACACCCACAATCGCATCCAGCGCGCAACGCAAGCGGTGCTCGCTCGCACGGGCCGCGAGCCCACGCTCGGCGAGCTCGAGCGCGAGACCGGCATCCCGGAGGAGAAGCTCGACAAGGTGAAGGGGTCGTGGGCGGAGACTCCGTTTTCGCTCGACCGACCCGTGGGCGACGAGGACGGTCGCAAGTTCATCGATTTCCTCCAGGACGACGGCGCGCTCTCCCCTTATGACGCGCTGGCGAGCCAGAAGTGGAATGCGGAGGTCCGGCGCCTTCTGACGACGCTGACGCCGATCGAGTCGCGAATCATCCGTTGGCGCTTCGGATTGGACGACGAGGACGAGCTCACGCTCAAGGAAATCGGAGACAAGTACAATCTGTCTCGTGAGCGAATCCGCCAGCTGCAAGAGCAGGCGCTCGGCAAGATCCGCAAGCACATGCGCGACTGACCCGGGCGGCCGGGGCAAGGGCCGCTGCCCGGGGAGGAGGTTGCCAGTTCGGGGTAGCTAATGCCCCGCCGGGGCGCCGCCCATCGCCTTCGGCTTGCGCGCGATCCACACGATCGGCACCATCATCGCCGTCGCCACGGCGAGTAGCCAAAGCGCGTCGAGGTACGCGAGCTGCGTAGACTGCTGCACGAGCTGCCGGTACATCGCCGCCGTGGCCTGCTTTGCGGCTTCGATCGACGTGGCGCCCGCTTGTCCGAGCGCCCGGGCGATTCCGTTGAGCTTCGCCTCGTAGGAGGCGTCGTAGGCCGTCGTGTGCGCCGAGAGACTCGCCTGGTGGACCTGGGCTCGGCGCGCGACCAGGGTCGTCACGAACGCGATCCCGATGTCGCCTCCCATGTTGCGCGACAGATTCATGATTCCGCTCACCTGATTGTATTTCTGCGGTTCCACTCCTGCGTAGGAGATCGTTTGGATCGGAACGAAGAGGAACGCGAGGCCGATCGACTGAAGCGCGCGCAGCTCGACGGCCGTCGCGAAGTCCATCTGCAAGTCGATCTTTCTCGACATGTAGAACATCGACGCGCTGATCACGGCGAACCCGAACGCAACGAGGAAGCGCGTGTCGACTTTGGACACGAGCCGCCCCACGAGGGGAAGGAGCGCGATCACCACGAGTCCCCCCGGCGACAGCGCCATCCCGGATTGCTGCGCCGTGTACCCCATGAGAACTTGAAGATACTGAGGGAGGAGCACGGTCGATCCGTAGAGCGCCAGACCGAGCATCAGCATGAGTCCATTGGCGACCGCGAAACTTCGCCGTTTGAACATCTTCAGGTCCACGATTGGGTGGTCGTTGTTCCACTCCCACGCGACGAACGAGACGAGCGTGACCACGGCGACCACGGAGAAGCCGACGATGGTCGAGGAGTGAAACCAGTCGTCCTCTTGCCCTTTGTCGAGCACGACTTCGAGGCACCCAAGCCCGGTCGCGATGAGCCCGAGGCCGAGCCAGTCGATGCCGCCCGTGTGCGCACGCGCCTCGCGCAGGTGCGGAGGATCGCTGACGACCCGGTTCGAGAGGAAGAGCGATGTAATTCCGACCGGGACATTGATGAAAAACACCCAGCGCCAGTCGAAGTTGTCGGTGATGAATCCCCCGAGCGTCGGCCCGATCGCGGGGGCGAGGACCACGGCCATCCCGTAGACGGCCATCGCCATTCCGCGCTTGGCCGGCGGGAACGTGTCGGCCAAGATCGCCTGTTCGCTCGGCCCGAGTCCCCCGCCGCCCACGCCCTGCAAGACTCGAAAGAAGACGAGCGAGCCCAGGTTCGGAGCGATGCCGCACAAGAACGAGGAAATCGTGAAGAGCGCGACGCACGACATGTAGAAGCGCTTGCGGCCGACTTTGGTGGAGATCCAGCCGCTGATCGGCAAAACGACGGCGTTCGACACGAGGTACGACGTCAGGACCCAGGTGCTCTCGTCCTGACTCACCGACAGGTTGCCGGCGATGTGAGGCAGCGAAACGTTCGCGATGCTCGTGTCGAGAACCTCCATGAAGGTCGCCATCGTGACGACGAGCGCGATGGTCCAAGGGTTGCGTCCCCCGGTCCAACCGGTGGCGAAGTACGCGGGCTGGCGCGCGCCTTGCCCGGGCGCGTCCGCCGCCGTGGCGCTCATCGCACGGTCACCTTCGGTTCGACACTCATGCCGATGCGGAGTCGCTCGAGTCCGCCCTGGCCCGAGTCGATCCGGATGCGCACCGGAATGCGCTGCACCACTTTGACGTAGTTTCCCGATGCGTTCTCCGGCGGCAGAACGCTCAGGCGCGAGCCGGTGGCGCCGCCGATGCTTTCGACGGTTCCACGCACGTCGAGATCCAGCGCATCGACGTGAAGCGTGGCCGGCAGCCCCGGCTGCATTCTCTCGAGCTGCGTCTCGCGGAAGTTTGCCGTCACCCAGAGCGCGTCGACCGGTGCGATGGCGATCACTTGCTGCCCGGGCGCCACGTGGTCACCGAGGGCGATCGCCTTTTTGGCGACGATGCCCGTGATCGGGGCGACGATCTTCGCGTAGGAAAGGTTCTTTTCGGCCTCCGCCAGCTGCGCTTTCGCCAGATCGAGCGCGGCTCTGCGAAAGAGTACGGAGGCCTCGCGCGTGGCGATCTGACGAGGCGCGTTCGACGTGACCTCCGTCAGGCGGCTCGCCACGGCGACCATCTGCGCCTGCTGCTGCGTCACGCGGTCTTTTGCCGCGTCGAGGGATTGTTCGATCGCGTTCACGTTGGCGGTCGACGCCGCAGCATTGTTGTTTCGCAGGTCGTAGTCGGCCTGGGATACGGCCCCCTGCGCCAGGAGTTTTTGCGACCGCTCCTTGTCGAGCTGCGCCTGCCGGTCGTTCGCCATCGCCTGGGCGAGCTGCGCCGTCAGCTGCGAGACCTCTTTGCGTGCCGCAGCTAGAGCCGCCTGCGACGCCGCGAGGTCCGAGCGCGCCGAGGCGAGGCCCGTCTGATTCGTGGTCACGGTGATCGGCACCGAAGGATCCTCGGACTCGAGCTGCGCTTGGGCCTGCGCGACCTGGGCCGTGGACTGCTGCACCGCGATCTGAAGGTCGGTCGGGTCGATTTCGGCCAGCAGGTCGCCCGCCTTCACGACTTGATTTTCGACGACGTAGACGGCGCTCACGTTGCCGCTGACGCGCGGGCTCACGTTACTGATGTTGCCGTCGATCTGGGCATCGTCCGTCCCTTCGAAGCGACGTGCGTGCAGCCAGTACAACACTCCCACGAGGGCGATCGCGAGAGCCGCGCCGATGACGATGAAACGCCGCTTGGAGTTGGACGCAGGGGCCGCGCTCACCGCGGCAGCTGGAATGGATTGTTGAGCCATCGTTCATACATGGGGCATGGTTTTCGGGGTACTGGGGGCCCCAAATTCTCCGATGCCGCTCCTGGCGATCACGTTACGCCACTGCGGGGGGCTTGCGCGCGTGGTAAGCGTCGTCCTTGTGAACTCCGACTGCGTCGACCTCGCGGCCGTGCCGCGCGACGTACTCGACCTCTGCGAGAGGCTGCGCTCGCAGGGAAAGCGCGCGTGGATCGTCGGCGGCTGTGTTCGCGATCTCCTCCGCGGCAGCGGCGCGAATGATTGGGACGTCGCCACCGACGCCCGCCCGAACGAGCTCCTGCGGATCTTTCCACGAGCCATCCCGACAGGAATCGAGCACGGCACCGTTACTGTCGTGAAGGACAAGCACCATTACGAGGTCACCACACTGCGCGGCGAAGGGACTTACACCGACGGGCGCAGGCCCGATTGGGTCGAGTTCGTCGACGACATCACGGCGGATCTCGCGCGCCGGGACTTTACGGTCAACGCGATCGCGGTCGATCCCTCCGACGGCAAAATCATCGACCCGTTCGACGGGCGAGTCGACCTGTCGGCGGGGGTCCTGCGCGCCGTGGGCGACCCGACGGAGCGCTTTGCCGAGGACGGTCTGCGGGTGCTGCGTGCTGCGCGCTTCGTCGCGACGCTGGGCCTGAAGCTCGACCCGGCCACCGAAGCGGGGATCCGTCCGACGCTCGATACCTACCGAAAAGTCGCGCACGAGCGCGTTCGAGACGAATGGATCAAGACGATGAAGGCGCGCACGCCTTCGGCCGCGTTCGATGTCATGCGGCGCACTGGAATCCTCGAAGTCACCTGCCCCGAACTCCTCGAGGGCGTCGGGATGGACCAGAACAAGTGGCACGCGTACGACGTCTGGCGCCATGGGCTCGAGTGCATGGATGCGTGCGCGGGCGATCCGATCTTGCGCATCGCGGCGCTCCTGCACGACGTCGGGAAACCGCGGACGCGCGCGTGGTCCGACAAGACGGCGGACTTCACGTTCTACGATCACGACCGCGTCGGCGCCGAGATCGCCGAACCCATCGCCGCGCGTCTGCGCTTCTCGAACGAAGAGCGCGCCCGCATCGTTTCGCTCGTGCGAAACCACTTGTTCCACTACTCGGACGAGTGGACGGACGCCGCCGTGAGGCGCTGGATCCGGCGCGTCGGGCCCGATCGCGTCGAAGACCTCTACGTGCTCAACGAAGCGGACGTTCGTGCGAAGGGCCGCGACTTCGAGTCGGACATCCAGGCGCTCGCGGCGCTCAAGGCGCACGTCGCCCGCGTCATCGCCGAAGGAGCCGCTTTCTCGACGCGCGATCTGAACGTGAACGGGCACGATCTGATCCGCGAGCTAGGCATCCCCCCGGGCCGGATCATCGGCGAAATTCTCGAAGCGTTGCTCGAATTGGTCATCGGCGATCCCCGGATCAACGAGCGCGATTCACTGCTCGCGCGAGCGCGTGAGCACTTGAAGGCGAAGGCCTCTTGATGTCGCGGCGAGGTCGGGCCGGGGCGTGCGCCGCCGCCGCCGTGGGTCTTGCCATTGT
>JBAULD010001110.1:0-4857 GCA_049578005.1 Polyangiaceae bacterium | reverse complement strand
CGCGGTACGCTGCTAAAGAGCTCGAGTCTCGCACTACAGAGGAGGACGACCCATGAGCAAAATAGCGGTGTTGGGTTCGGGTCAGGTGGGTCAGGTGCTTGCCGATGGGCTTCTCAAGCACGGCCACGAAGTGATGCGCGCGAGTCGCGATCCGAGCAAGCTATCGAGCTGGAAGACGGCGGCCGGCGCCAAGGCGCACACGGGCAAGCTCGCCGAGGCCGCGAAGTGGGCCGACAGCGTCGTCCTGGCCGTCAAGGGCGGCGCTGCCGCGGCGGCAGTCGAAGAGGCGGGACCGTCCAATCTGGCGGGCAAGACGGTGATGGACGCGACCAACCCGATCGCGGACGCGCCGCCGCAGAACGGCGTCTTGCGATTCTTTACCGATCTGAACGAGTCGCTGATGGAACGCCTTCAGAAGAAGGCGCCCGACGCCCACTTCGTCAAGGTCTTCTCGTGCGTCGGCAATGCGTTCATGGTCAACCCGAAGTTTCCCGGGGGTCCGCCGACGATGTTCATCTGTGGGAACGACGCGGGAGCGAAAGCCGAGGTGCGAAAGATCCTCGATCAGTTCGGTTGGGACACGGCCGACATGGGGAGCGTCGAAGCCGCCCGCGCGATCGAGCCGCTCTGCATGCTTTGGTGCATCCCGGGTCTGGCCCAAAACAGCTGGACGCACGCGTTCAAGTTGTTGCGTCTCTCCTAGTCACAGGTAGCCTTCTTCCGAAGACTTCACTGTCGGTCTGTCCCTAGAGTCCGCCCGGGAGGCCCATCACTTCGCGACGAAGTCGTACGTCCCCGATCCTATGTCGACGGCGACGACGCCCGTGCCGAGTCGCACTGCCGTGACGCCCGCCGCCGTGGCGACGGGCGCGCCGCTTTCCGTGATCGACGCCGCGCTCTGCGCCGGCACGTAGACTGTGCCGGTCGTGTTCACGGGGATCGAGACGTTCATTTCGACCCCCGCTGCGCTCCTGGCCCACGCGCTCGAGATGACTCCTTGGGACGAGTGGTAGGTCGCTTGCACCGAGTCGATGCCCGTCGGCATCTGCGGCTGGATTCGAATCCGCTGGAAGCCGGGCGACGAGGGGTCTGTCATGATGCCCGCCAGGCCCTCCCAAAACCATCGCTCCGCGTGACCGAACATGGCGTGATTCTGGGAGTCGCTCGGATTCGCGTCCCGCGCCTCGGTCAGCGTGGTTGCGCCGTGCTGAAGTTGATAGAGATACCCCGGCAGGACGCTCTGCTTCACGATGCCGAGCAGGACGTCGCTGCGTCCCGCGTTGGCCAGCGCGGGCACGACGAACCCGAAACCGATCTCGCCCGCCGTGACCTGATAATTCGCAGCGGTCACGTCGCCGACGAGCGCGGCGAGTGCCGTCGCCCCCGTTGCGGTCGTGACCATGCCGAGGGCGAGCGGCACGGCGTTCGCGGTCTGGCTGTTGCGGTCGTAGTACCCTGCCGGCTTCCAAAAAGTGGAGTTGTAGGCGGAGGCGGCGGAGGCGGCGAGCGTGCCGTACGTCGACGCATCTCCGGCATTTCCGAGAAGAGTGGCGACTTGACTCAAGACCGTCCCGTCCTCGAAGAGTGTGCCCGTCGCCGTGACGCCGTTCGTGGTCAGTTGCGAGGGGCCTGGCGCTGCGGGTCCCACGTCGTACCAATCTCCGAGTCCGTAAGCGAGCAGCCCGTTCGCGGCCTTTGCGCTGAGATAGTCCACGTACCGCTTCATGCCTGCGTAATTCTGCCGCATCGCCTGTGAATCGCCGTACATTTGATAGATATTCCACGGATCGAGGACGTAGGCGCTTCCCCATTCCGGCGAGTCGCGATACCCGCCCGAGAAGACCGCGTACTCGGGGGCGATGCTCGGGACCAGGCCGCTCGCGAGCTGAGAGTCCTGCATATTCGTGACTTCTTGTTCGAAGAGACCCTGAAGATCGAGATTGAACATCATCGCCCGCCCCAAGAGTTGTCCGACCTCGAGCCATCCCAGCTTCTCTCGATGGGGGCAGTCGGTGAGGATGCTCTGAAGGTTGCTCTGGATTGCGGCCAGAATGAGCGCGTGGACCTTGTTCACGTCCGGATCGGAGCACGTGAACGTCCCGACTCGATCCGAAGACGTGTGAATGAACTCCCCGTCGATGCTCGCGATCTGCGGCCTGGTCGGAAAGCTGGCGGCGCTCGCGGCGGGAACGGCGCCGTCCACTTGGACGTAGCGGAATCCCGTGTATGCGAACCGAGGATTCCAAGTCTCGGTGCCGCCGCCGCGCAACGTGTATTGAAACCAGATGGGCCCACCCATGCTCGACTGACTGACGGTGCCGTCCGCTGCGAGCAGCTCTCCCGGGGTGAGGCGCACGACCGCGCCCGCCGATCCGGTGATCTGGAGCAGAGGCCAGCCCGAGAAGTTCTGGCCGAGATCGTATACGAATACCCCCGGCTGAGGCTGCGTCACCCCCACGGCGGGGAACTCCTGCATGACCTTCACCGGCGGCACGGCCTGGGCCATGAGCGCCGGCGCAGTGCCCGCCGCTGCCGCGGCCGCGGACCAAGCCGGCGTGGCCGTGAACCCCGGCCGATCCCAGCCCGCCGGCTCGCTCCGCGCGTCGAAGTCTTCGCCGCCGTAGATGCTGGTGAACGTGATGGGACCGGGCGCCGATTGCCAGGACGGGTCCGTCGCGACCGTGACCTGCGTCCCGTCGTTGAACGTGATCTGGAGGTGCGCGATGACCTTGGGCGAGCCGAACGAACCGGTGAATTTGGTGTAGCGCCCGGCCGTTGCCTCGACGTTGTACATCCCGTTGCCGAGAAGGATCCCCATCGCGTTGGCGCCGGTGGTCAGCAGCGCTGTGACGTCGAACGTTCGGTAGAGGCAAGTCTTCGCGAAATCCGTCCAGCCGGGCTCGAGCACGCCGTCGCTCACGTTGGTTCCGTTGACTCGGAGTTCGTATTGCCCGAGCCCGCACACGGACACGACGGCGCGCTGGACGGGCTTTGCGACGGTGAACTCGCGGCGGAAGATGGGCAGCGCGGCGGAGGTGGTCGACGCGCCGATCCACTGAGCACCCCAATCTGCGGTGCTGCGTATTCCTTGCGTCCACTCCGCCGGGTCACTCCAGGCGGAGACGTTGCCGTTGGCGTCGCGGACACGCACCTTCCAAAAGACCTGCGTCAGAGAGGCAAGAGGAGGTCCCGCGTACGTCGTCTTCGTGGAGTTCGATTGCACCTGCCCGCTCGACCAGAGATCGCCCTGGTTGGCCGCCAGCATCTGCGCAGACGACGCCACGAGCACTTCGAAGGACGATTGCGTCTCGCCTCGAAGGCCGGGGTCCGTCGCTTCAATCTCCCAGCTCAACCTCGGCGACACGGGTTCCACTTGGAGCGGGTTCGCGCGAAGATCGCATCGCAGGCGGGTGACGACCAACGCGCTCGTAGCCGTCCCCGTGTCGCCTCCCGAAGGGCTGCCGCCAGCTTGCGCATCGGTGGACGCGTTGGGCGAGCCGGCTTCGGAAGGCCCTCGGCCCTGGGGAGCCGCTGCCTCGATGGCGCCGTCCGCGTTGCCGCCGGCGCCGCCCGCAACCTGCGCGTTCGCTCCGCCGCCGTTACTCGCCGAGCTCCCCGCGTCGCTCGCTCCCGCCCCGTTGATTGACGGCGGAGCAGTTCCGCCGATTCCGCACGAGGCCGCGCCGACCGGTATCCCGCTCGCGGCCGCGAGCCAAAGCAGTGCTTTCCCCTGACCTCGTCGCCGCGTCGGCCGTGATCCGCTGGTTTGCAATATGGGAATCATGCCCCCGACGGTAAGCGACTGCAATTGACGTGTCGCGTTGGACGGCGTTTAGGTGACCCCCGGTCGCCGACCGATCAGCGGGGCCTGCATCTGGAAGGGGCAGCGACGGGGGGGAGCGCGCGCTCTCGGTGAGTGCGCGATCCATTTTGCCAAACAACCGCGAGGTTCGAAATGTCCAAGCGAATATATTTGGGGCTCAGGTGCGTGTCGGCTTTGTCGGCGCTAGGGGCCGCTGCTTGCTCTTCGGGCGGCAGCGCGCCAGCGTCGCAATCCTCGCAGACGATCACGACTGTTCGGAGCGTCGTAGCCCATCCCGCTTGGGCGACTTCGGCGCGCTTCGCCGGCCGAGTGGCCGACGACGAGCCGATCGCCATCCAGGTGCACTTCCGCACGAAGGACCCGGCCGCCGCGGCCGCGGAGCTCGCCGCGATCAGCGACCCAGACAGCCCCGAGTACGGGCGTTTTCTCACGGACGCCGAGTTCGATGCGAAGTACGGACCGAGCGACTCCGACGTCGCGGCCGTGCGCGCCCATCTCGAAGCCAACGGTCTGCAGGTTACCCATTTGCCGGCAAACCGCACCTTCATCGCAGCCACTGGATCCGCGGCGCAAGTCAGCCGCGCGTTCTCGACGCGGCTCGGACTCTACGAAGTCGACAGCCAGCTCCGACGCGCGCCGATCGATCCACCGACTGTCCCCCTTTCCATCGAGGGCGCCGTGCTCGGGGTCCTCGGTTTGACGACGCCGCTGCAAATGAAGCCGCGCAACGTGGTCGTCGGGGGCATTCGACGCGACTCGATCAAGCCCCCCACTGCGGCATCGAGCGGTGACGGCGGTGTCGCCCCGATTCCGCCGAAGGCCATCGGCGGCACGGGCCAATGCTCGGAGTGGTTCGGCTCCGCGCCCGACACCGTCGACCCGCCGTACGCTCCTGGCTACCCCCCCCTCACGTACGCGCCCTGCGGCTACGTTCCCTCGCAGATCCGCGAGGCCTACGGCTTCACGTCGAGCGTCCGAAAGGGCAACGATGGTACAGGCGTCTCCATCGCGGTCGTGGACGCTTACCTATCGCC
>JBAULD010001109.1:0-2062 GCA_049578005.1 Polyangiaceae bacterium | reverse complement strand
CCTCGAGCGCCTCCGTCGACGCGGGACTCCGCGCGACGCCGCGCGACGCGAGGTCGAAGGCCGCCATGGGCTCTCCAACAGCGAGCGCCGCTCGGGACGCTTCGCTGGCCATGGAAGTGGCCGTCGCGTCGTCGGACTCGGCGTCGACGGCGCGACCGAGGTAGTCGAACGCGAACGCTGCGCCCCCGAAGGTCGCCAAGTCGAAGGCGAGCGTCGCATATCCGCCCGGCGTCATCCGCGCGGCGCGCAGCCATGCATCGATGGCGCCGGCACGGTCCTCTGCAAGATCCCAGATGGCGGCGCCGAGATCGCGGCACGCCCGGGCGGCTTCCGCTGGGTCCGCGGCGGCCGACAGACGCGCGGCGTTGGCGCGCAACCGCCACAACTCGGCATCGGGAGTCGTGCCGCAAGACGAGACGACGTAGGGGTCGACCCCTGGCTCCGGCAGACCCTCGGACAGAGCGCGCCACGTGATTCGCGCGACGCCCTCGTCGTCTCCGAGCTGCAGCCGCAACTTGGCGAGACGAGCGAAGAGCGCAGCCCTATCCACGTCCTCTGCCTGGCGGCAGGAAAGTGTTCGTTCGAGGATGGCCACGGCAAAGGCGTGATCGGAGGTTCGCTCCGCGACCCCAAGCATCGCCTCGCGTAGGGCCGCCAGCTTGGGACCGAAGACTTCGAGCGCGCGCCGCGCCACCACGGCGGCGCGTTCAGAATCCAAGCGGGCGAGTTCGGTCAGCGCCTGAGCAAACGGTGGTGCGGCCCAGGCCGCCGGTTGCGGCTGGCCCAGCAACCACGCGAGTGCGTCCCGCAGCCGACTCGAATCCTCGGCTCGCAGTAGCCGGCGCAAGAGGGCCTCGATGGCACCGCGTTCGCCTGGGCGAATCGCCACGCTCCGCTGACTCCAGCCTGCGGCGAGCTCCATCTCGCCGCCAGCATCGAGCGCATCGGCGAGCGCAGAGCACCACACTACGCGGGGGCCGACCATGGCGATGGCGCGCTCGATGGCCACCGCGGCGCCAGGATCACCCGACAGCGCGCGGACCGCGTCCGCAAGCGCGGCCACGGACCGTGCACTCCTGGGATCCGTCCGCGTCGCGAGCTCCGCGTCGATGCGGGCAACGGCGGCGTCGCCGACGGCGAGATGGCAAGAGGACGCCGCGGCCAAGAATGCCGCTCGAACCGGCCCAGACTGAGAGGACGCCAGTCGCTCGAGCGACAGGGCTTGCCCTCGCGCGTCCCCCGCCGCGGCCGCGCGAATCCACGCTGCCGCGGGCGCTTCTGCGGTCTGCGAGCCACGTTCGTTCGAAAAAGGAAGGCCTCCGGCGCGGGCATCCAGACGAGCGGCCACGGCCTCGAGCAGGCCCAGATCATTGAGAAGAGCGTCGAAGGCCTCGCTGCCCTCACCGTCGACCTGGCCGGCTAGCCCTTCATCGATGGCGGCCGCGAATGCTCGCACCGGTTCGCGGGCGGCAAGTGCCGAAGTACGCCTGCGCGCGTGCACGCACGCGGCGCGGATGGGGTCGGACGGCGTCAAGGCTTGCGCGTGTATCCGCAGAACTTCGTCGGCTGCCGATGGGCGTGTGCGCTGATCGAGCGCGGCGGCCAAGCTCCGCGCCGCGACGTCGCTCGACGGATCCGCCTCGAACGCGCGCCATAGGTCCAGCAATTCGGCGTCGTCTTGACCCCGCGCGGCGCGGCGATGCGCGGACTCGAGGTACGCCTCGATGGCGGCCGATGCGGGCACGACGCCGGGCTGCCAAGACGAGAGGGCTCCCAAGAACTCACCGGCGAGCGCGTCGGCGCCATCCACCGAGAGCGCCGCTTCGAAGGCCGATGCCGCAGCGGCCGCCACACCCGCGCGCGCGCGGAGAACCCCCACGCGGACGAGTACATCGGCCGCGTCTGCGGAATCGACGTCGGCCAGCGACGCGATCGGCTTGAGCACCGCGGCGGCCTCAGCCGGTTCGCCGAGGCTCTCGAGCCACGCGGCGAGCTCCCGCCTGAGCTCGACGTCCTGTCCCGCCTTGAGCGCCGTAGTGCCGAGCTCCACGGCTTCATTGAG
>JBAULD010001108.1:0-13668 GCA_049578005.1 Polyangiaceae bacterium | reverse complement strand
CGGTTTTCGCGCCTCGAGTGGGACGGGCCGGCGCTCGAGAAGATCGAATCGTGGCTCGCACAGATTGAAGCCGCGGGGCGTCAGGCCCCCACGATGCGACCGACGGCGATGTGAGGACGAGGGCGCGGTCCGGCCGGGCGGGGAAGAGCCCTTGCGGGGCCACATCCTGCCGAAGCGGGTATGCTGGAACGCATGAAGCGGACGGATGCTTTCGCGACGCTGATGGCGTTGAGCATGGCAGCGTGCGGGCGCAGTCCCCTTCTCGATGCATATATCACCGAAGTCGACGCAGACGCGGGCCAGTTCGGGGCCGGCGCAGACGCGAGCGACGCAGGCGCGAGCCAGAGTGACCTGGACGCCAGTGTCACTGACGTGGATGCCGGCCCGGTCGAGCCGTGCGATGCCGGCACTGCGTGCCTCTACTCGTGCGAAGCAGGACTGCCCGTCACGGACAATAGTGCCTGTGGCAACTACAGCGCAGACAATTTTGGCTGCACCGACGGCGTCAACGCGTCCTATGGCGTCGGTTGTGTCATATGGTTGCCTTCTTGTTTGTCGCCCGCGGATCGGGGCGCGGGGTGCGTTTGCAGTACCGTCCCGCTGACGCAGGAGCCCGATGCAATGATGATCACCTTGTGGGCGTGCCCCCCGTGACTTGGCGGGGCCGCCTCTGGCGTGACGTCGGCGAACGGTTTGCTCGCACGTAAAACACGTGTTACACGTATGTGGCGTGTCCACGGCAAGAAACATCACTCTCACCTTGGACGAGGAGACGCTGCGCGAAGCGCGTGTTCTCGCAGCGCAGCGCGGCCTCTCTGTTTCCGCGTTTCTCCGGCTCGAGCTCGCCGGTCTCGTGGGGCGACAGCAAAAGTATGCCAAGGCCAAAGCGGCTGCGCTGAATCGCCTCCGTCGCGGGCAGCCTCTCGGCGGAGGCAAGCTTCCGTCTCGGGACGAGATCCACGATCGTGCCAAGCTTCGTTGACACGAACGTTCTCGTCTACGCAGAGGACTCCGACGCGAAAGACAAGCAGCGCCTCGCACGCGACGTCGTTCTGCAAAGGTGGGATCTGCACGACGGAGTCCTGAGCGTCCAGGTCCTCCATGAGTTCTACGTGACGGTGACGCGCAAGCTGAAGAAGCCCCTTGCGGCCGGCAAGGCGCGAGACATCATCGATGAGTATCTGACCTGGACCGTCGTCGACAACACCGGGTCAATCCTGCTCGCCGCGATCGACATCCAGCGACACTCCAAGCTCTCATTCTGGGACGCGCTCGTCGTGCAAGCCGCGATCACCGCCGGGTGCGACCGGCTGTATTCCGAGGACTTGAATGCAGGGCAGCGGTTCGGGGACATGGTTGTCGTGAATCCCTTCGCGGCTGCTCGATGAGCCGCTAGATCAACCCGCGTCGAGCTCGGGGTAATGACGAAAAATGCCCTGCTCATTGAACGGGAGCCGCCTCGGCGACGCCAGGTACGCGGCCACCCGAGGCCGGGAAGCGATCCGCTCCGAGAGCGCGAGTAGGCGAGGGATGCGCCTGGGCAATTGCTCCATCGCCCGCGGAAACGCGTACCTCAATCCCTGCACGACCTGAAATGCCGAGAGGTCCACGTAGGACACTCGACGTCCGAGCAAGTAGTCGCCCTCCGATCGGCGCATCAAACCATCGAGCCAGCCTAGGAACTTGGGAATCCGTTCACGAGTGAAGGCGGCGGCCCTCGCCTTGGCTGCGCGCTTCTGATCCTCGTAATAGAGACTGCCCGAAATCGGGTGGTGCGTGTCGTGCGCCTCGGCGACGAGGTCCGCGATGGTGAGCTGGATTTGCATCGCCGAGGTTCGGGCCTCGGCTCCGGCCGGGACGAGACGGAGGTGAGGGGCGAGATAGCCGAGAATGTTGGCGGTCTGGGCGACTATGAAGTCGCCGTCCTTGAGGAATGGCGGCGCGAATGGCGTCATCGTGGGAGCGGGAGCCCCTTCGAGGATCTTCATCATCGTGCGAAGTCCGCGCGGCGTACGCGCGACATCGAGGTATGGGGCGCCCGCGTCCTCGAGCGCCAGGCGAATGAACTCACCGCGTCCTTGAATCGTCGGCCAGTAGTAGAGCTCGTAGCGACGGGGGGTGACCATGCTGGAGCATGCGGGCAAATCCCCGCGCGCCGGAAGCACATTCGATGCTTGCGTCGTCGGCGCCCGCGAGACCTCAGCCCGCGGTGAAGACGGAACCGTGTCCCGTTGCCGGAAGGGCACGCGGGATGCTTCGATCCCACACATGATCTACAAATACGTTGCTCCAATCGTAGCGCGGCTCGGGGGCGCCGCCGCACTCGCGGGCGTCTCACTCGTCGGTTGCGGGAGGGCCGCTCCCGCGACGACGCCCGCGGACAAGGCAGCGGCGGTCGAGACCTCCAAGTGCAGCGCTGCCGTCGACGAGGGCCGCCTCGCTCCGGTCCTCACCGGAAGCGCCATCGAGAGCGTGGAACCGCTCTACACCCGGGTGGCGATGCGCGAGTCCGACGTGCAGGCCACCGCACTCCATGGCGCCTGGATCACCGTCCGGCCGCTCCCCGGCATGACGGCAGAGCTGCTCGAACGGTCGCTCGAATGCCACAGCGCCCGGGCGACGCTCGGTCGCGTCGACACGCCGACGAGCGATCCGTTCGCCTTGCAGTCCGCACTGGTCGACATCAGCGTGAAGCGGGAGGGTGATGCCTTCCGTGTCGGCGTCGGCGCCCCGCGCACCGAGGAGGCGCACGAGATCTTGAATCGCGCCGAGCAGCTCATGGCGGCGTCGCGCTGAACCAACCAGTGGCCAGCGCTAGCTTCGATCCGGAGCAGTGGCGCCGCCGAGCGGAGTTTTTTGCTCGAGAGTGCGGGCGATCGTCGCAAAGTCGCGGCCGATCGGCGCGAGTTCCCCGTCTACGTCTCGGACCACAGCCGACGAAGCATCGGCGATCTCACGAGCGCGCTCCGCAAGGAGCGACCACGCTGCCCGCTGCTGGGAGAACCCGACAGTCGAACGCTGCATCGTAAACGTGAGCCCGGCGGTCTTTCCCGGGGTCTCGGTGTTCGCCGGGAGCCGGGCCAAGAGATCCATGATCGGTGCGAGGTCGCGCATCGCCGTGAGGGAAGCCTCCACGAGAGCCCGCCGCGAGTCGGTCGGATCGTCGGCCTCGCCGAACGCCCGGCCGAGACATCGGAGCGCGAACGCATAGACCGCGTTGCCGAAGTCGAGGACCTGAGCGGCTTTCGGCTCGTTCACGTGCAGTTTGCCCTCGGGAATGGGCGGTTTGCGCATTACGGGGTTGCGCGCCACTGGGTGCGCGGGCGAGAAGTCCGGGCGGGCAGCCAGGATTGCGTCGAGTTCGTTTCGCACCCGAACGAACCGGCGATAGTGCGACTGCTCGTGGTTGGTCGGCGACCCCTCACCCTGCTCGACGATAGTGTCGACGGCGCGCAGAGCGGACGATAAATCCGTGACGGCGACCAGCCCTCCAAGGGGCGCCAAGTCGGGGCCGACCTGGGCTGCCGGATCGCCGACAAACAGCCTCGACTCGCCGTAGGTCTGCGCGATGTACGCGAGCCCAGCCCGAACCCCACGATAGAGGTGTCCCACGGTGGCGTAGTCCTGCGCGCTCGGGACCAGGCGGTCCGGCTGCGCGCTCCTCTCGTAGGGCGCCGGCCGATCGAAGCCGGCGCCGTCCGGAACGTCGTGTCCCTCCGGACGCTCGAGGAACACGAAATGATCCATCGTCGCGAGCTCGAAGGGCGCGAGCGAAACGACGACGCCCGCGGGATGATAACCGGGCGAGACGGGAAAATTCGGGCGCTGCAGGTGCGGCGGCGATCCGATCGCTGCCAGGAGGTTGCTGACGAGCGCCAGGTGCAGCATTTCGTCGATCGCGACGTCGACGATGGCCGAGCGCCACCGCGCGACGACCTCACTGTCGTCGGCAGAGAGGCCGTCCACAGTCCCTCGCTTCAGGCTATGGGCGGCGAAGAGATAACAGCACATGAGGCCGTGCTCGATCTCGGCCGCTTCCGTCAGAAGGTAAGCCAGCTGCTCTCGGTTCTGCGCGACGATCGGCGGCTCGAGCGAGTGCTTGGTCGTCATCTTCGCCCCTGTGAATGTTGCTCGCCCGCTTGGCACAAGGCGGGGAGCGGCCCTTGTTCCATGTCGGCGGTTGGATGCCTTGCGCCGGCGCCAGTTGCGCGCACTCGAGCCCGTCGCTCGACTCTTTCGACCAGGACTCCCACGGGGCGAGGACCGGTGCTAGAGTCGCCGGCCCATGAGCACACCGCAGAACCCCCGGCGGCGCCGCAGGCAGAAGGCGCGCCGAACGAAGCAACTGGCCGCCTGGCGCGAGAAGAACCCCGCTGAGACCGGGTCGCCGGCCGAGGCGACGGACAAGAAGGCGTAATCAACCCGCAGAGCATGGACTCGAAGAGTCTCCAAGAGACCTTCGCGCCGGAGAGCGTTTGCTTCGGCTGCGGCCCGAAGAACGACAAGGGCCTTCGCATCCGAAGCTTCGCCGAGGGCGATGACGCGTGCCTGTGTGTCTGGAGACCTCAGGCCCATCATTTGGCATTCCCCGGAGTGCTGAACGGCGGGATTTGTGGCGCGCTCCTCGATTGCCACTCGAACTGGACGGCTGCATGGCATCTCATGAGGAGGGCCGGCACTGGGATATTGCCGTGCACGGTGACCGCGGAGTTCGCCGTTACGCTTCGGCGGCCGACGCCGCTCGACGTCGACCTTACGGTACGCGCCCACATCGCCAGCGCGGAAACTGATCGCGCCACCGTAGATGCGCAAATCGAGGCCGGCGGGAAGGTTACGGCGACATGCCGCGGTATTTTTGTCGCAGTGAAAGAGGGTCACCCCGCTTTCCACCGCTGGTGAACCGCGGCTAGAAGCCTTGTGATTTTCGTCGAGACCGAAGGTATCGGCGAAAGCCACAAGGCTTGCTTCTAGGGCTCTGGGAGCCGATCGTCGGTAATCCCTCGCTTGGGCCAAGCACGTTCCGCGTGGAGAGGGTCTTTGAGGTCGCTCGCGTCACGGCCCTCGAGCGCCTGACGCCGTCGTCGGGCGGCCCAGACGCCGAACATCGCGGCTCCGGTGAGCAGCAAGAGGGGGACCCAGACGACCGAGGCCAGGCCCATCGACACGACCAGCGTCGCGCCCACCGCGAGCGCAGCCAGCACCCCCAACGCCCACGTCGTTGCCCGCGACACACGCGCGGCGGGCTTAGGCGGGCGCTCATCGGGTCGTTGCTCGAGTTCGGCCATCGCTTCCTTTCGGAGACCACACCTTGGAGAGCAAACCACGCGCCGGCCGCGAGGACCGAACTCGCTCATCCTTTGGCTTCGGTGTAAAGCTACGTGCGATCGGTCAGGACGGAACGTGGCCTTACCACTCGCCAATCGCTCCGCCATGATCGCCTCCACTCTCAGTCTCGCAGGCCGAGTGGCGGTGGTCCTGGGGGGCACTACCGGAATCGGGCGGGCCCTCAGCTTGGCGCTCGCCGAGGCGGGGGGCGACGTCGTCGCCACGGGGCGCCGGCGCGAACATGTCGAGCAAACCGCGGACGAGGTGGAACGGCTCGGTCGCCGCTCCCTGCGCCAGACCTCCGACGTGACCGACCGGGCGTCGCTCGAGCGACTTCTGGCCGCCGTCGTCGCGTCCTTCGGAAAGGTCGACATCCTCGTCAACTGCGCGGGCAAAATGAAGCGAGCGCCCACGCTCGAATTCAGCGAGAAAGACTGGAACGACATTCTGGAGACGAACTTGACCGGGACGCTCCGCGGCTGCCAGGTGTTCGGCCGCCACATGCTCGAGCGTGGATACGGCCGCATCATCAACGTCGCTTCGGTCACGTCGTTCATCGCCCTCTTCGAGGTCGCCGCGTACGGCGCCAGCAAGGCGGCCGTTGCGTCGCTGACCCAGTCCCTCGCGATCGAGTGGGGACCCAAGGGCGTGTGCGTCAACGCGCTTGCTCCGGGCTTCTTTCGGACGCAGCTGAACGCAGCGCTGCTCGACGGAACGCCGCGCGGGCAGGAACTTCTGTTGCGCGCGCCGATGAAGCGATTCGGTCGCGTGGAGGAGCTGTCGGGCGCGGCTGTCTTTCTGGCGTCCGAGAGTGCGAGCTTCGTCAACGGCCAGGTCCTCGTCGTCGACGGCGGATTCCTTGCGAGCGGCGTCAACCAGTGAGCCCCAAGAGCCGATGAGCCAGCGTTTCCGAGTTCCGCCCCCGGGGGGGCTCGACTTCGTGAGCCTCGGCGCCCTCGTGCACCGGTTGGATCCCGGCGTCGTTCCGTTCCGGCGCGCGAACCATTTCGACGTTTACGTCAGCGGGGGCGAGTACAACGTCGCTGCCAATCTTGCTGATTGCTTCGGCATGAACGCCGGCCTCGCGAGCGCCATGGTCCGGTATCCCATCGGCGACCTCATCGCCGAGCGCGTCCGAGCGATGGGGGTCCGGGCATTCTACAAGCACTTCGATCACGACGGGGCGCGCGGGCCGAACATGGCGACCGTCTATAGCGACCGCGGCTTCGGCGTGCGCGGGCCGATCGTCTTTTACAACCGGGCGAACGAAGCAGCGGCCCTCCTCAAGCCCGGCGACTTCGACTGGGAAACGCTATTCGCAGGCGGCATCCGCTGGTTTCACAGCGGCGGGATCTTCGCCGCGCTCTCCGACACGACGGGAGAGCTGATCCTCGAGGGCATGAAGGCGGCCAAGGCGGCCGGCGCCGTCACGAGCTTCGATCTGAACTTTCGCGAAAAGCTTTGGAACGTCCGAGGGGGCCGGGCGACGGCGGTGAGCGTCATCGGCCGAATCGTCGAGCATGTGGACGTCGTCGTGGGCAACGAGGAGGACCTGCAGCGGGGGCTCGGCATCGCTGGGCCGGAAGTGGCGGCGCGATCGTCCTTGGACCCGATGACGTTCTTCGAGATGATCGACCGGGTCCTCGCTCGGTATCCGCACGTGAGGGCCATTGCCACTACGCTACGGGAAGTCCACTCCACCAATCGACACAGCTGGAGCGCCGTCGGCTGGGTGGAAGGGAGCCGATATACGGCGCCGGTCTGCGAGCTGGACGTGCTCGAGCGCATCGGCGGAGGAGACGGCTTCGCGTCGGGTTTCTTCTACGGGCTACTGGCCGGTGAGCCCGTCGAAGAGGCCCTGAAACTCGGTTGGTCGCACGGCGCGCTCCTGACGACCTTTCCGGGGGACACCACCATGGCGACGCTCGAACAAGTGCGCGCGTTCGCCAAAGGTGGTACGGCGCGCGTGCAGCGCTGAGAGGGGCCGGCACGGACAAAAAGTCGCTTCGTGACTCGAGACCACCAGCAGCCCGGCTTCGAATGAGCATCGAAAGATATTCGATTGGAATCGGCGACCGCTTCGGCAAGGAAGGGTCGGCGCAGCTGCGCGCCCTTCAGAAGGCCGAGCAGAGCGGCGTGGCCGTAGTCCCCGTGTGGAACAAGTCGTACCGGGAGCATTCACTCATCGGGACGACGCCCGCGGACGTGCGGGCGGAGGCCGACGCGGCGGTCCGGGCAGTCGGATGGAAGGGCGCTCACTACGTCGACGCGGACCACATCGGAATCGAGACCGTCGGCGCGTTTCTGCCGTTCTGTAACTTCTTCACGCTCGACGTCGCGGACTTCATCGGTCGACGAGGTCCGGACGACCTCGTGGCGTCCTTCGTCCGCGAGATGGCCCCGTTCCGCGGCTCGTTGCGGATTCCCGGCCTGGACGCGGCCTATCCGGTGACGGACGCCGTATTGGAGTCGATCGGGCGCCGGTACGCGTATGCCATGAGCGAGGCGGGACGGACGTATCGTCACATCGTCGCGGCGAAAGGCGCTGATGCGTTCGTCACCGAGGTGTCGGTCGACGAAGCGGCGGTGCCCCAGCCTCCGTTGGAGCTCTTCTTCATTCTCGGAGCGATCGCCCGCGAAGGGATTCCCATCGACACGATTGCCCCGAAGTTCTCCGGGAAGTTTTTGAAGGGGATTGACTACGTCGGTGACGTGGCGGCCTTCGAGCGGGAGTTCGAGGCGGATCTCCTGGTCGTCGAACACGCCCGAAGCGTATTCGGGCTACCGCGGACGCTGAAAGTGAGCGTGCACACCGGCAGCGACAAGTTCTCGCTCTACCCCGCCATGCGCCGGATGCTCGAGAAGCACGCGGCCGGGGTTCACCTGAAGACCGCCGGAACGACATGGCTGGAAGAGGTCATCGGCGTCGCGCTCTCTGGGCGCGCCGGTCTCCGCGTCGCAAAGAAGATTTACGCGCAGGCCCACGCGCGGCTCGACGAGTTGACCAAACCCTACGCCACCGTCGTCGAGATCGACCGCGCCAAACTCCCCGCGCCCGCGGACGCGGATGCCTGGACCGCCGAGCAATTCGTCCGGCGCATCCGGCACGACCCGACCTGCCCCGATTTCAGCGTCGACATTCGGCAATTGATGCACGTTGCGTTCAAGGTCGCGGCGCAGATGGGCGGCGAGTTTCGCGACGCCCTCGATGCCTCGCGCGAGATCGTAGAGGCATGCGTCACGGAGAATCTCTGGGGTCTGCACATCCGCCCGCTCCTCGTCGGAGCCGGGCCCGGGGCGTGAGGTCGGGATGGTACGGTTGGCGTGGCGATGCTCGACGAACCGAGTCACGTCGGCCCGGCCGCGCCGATGCCGAGGACTCGTTCGACGGCCTCGAGCAACGTCTCGACCGGGAAGGGCTTTCGCACGAATCCCGAAAGGCCGACGCACCGCCGGTCGACCGCAGCCTCCGGCAAAGAGCTCATCATGACGACGGGAATGCGAGCGAGAACTTCGTCGGCGCGCATCGCCCGAAGAACTCCCGGGCCGTCGAGCAGCGGCATCATGCAATCGAGGATGACGAGGTCGGGCACGTGCTCGGCGATGAGCGCGAGACCCCCACGCCCGTCACCCCCGGTGTAGACCGCGAATCCCTCGTTTGCGAGGGCGAGGGCCAAGACGTCGGCGAGTGTGAGTTCGTCGTCCAGGATTACGATCGTCTTCATCGATGTAGGCACTCCGGCGTTTCGCTGCCCCGAGCTTCCGCCCGGATTTCCCCCGCCTCGACTTGCCGGGCGCTTCAAGCACGAGTCATTCCCTACGCCCGAGGTCCCTTGCAGGCCGCGAACGTCCCAGAGTTGGCCCGCGAAGCCGAAGCGAGCGTCGGCGCGGATGACTGCGAAGGGCGCCGCCGTGGCAGCATTGGTGCCCCAGTCGAGCATCCGCGCCACAGAACAGGAAAGCTGAACTCGGCACGCGCGGCGCGGGCCTGTTAGAACGTGCGCGGATGCTCGCCGACCGCGTTCCGCCTCGTCCAGGGACCCCGCCCGACGAGCTGCTCGATCTCTTTCTCGGCCATATCTCGGAGCTCGGCCTCGAGCTCTACCCAGCCCAGGAACAGGCCATCCTCGAGCTCTTCTCCGGAAGCAACGTCATCCTGGCGACGCCCACGGGCAGCGGCAAATCGCTGGTCGCACTCGCCCTCCACTTTCTCGCGATGAGCGAGAACAAGCGCAGCTTCTACACCGCCCCCGTCAAAGCACTCGTCAGCGAGAAGTTCTTCGCCTTGTGCCGCGACTTTGGCCCCAATCACGTGGGGATGATCACGGGCGACGGCGCCGTGAACCGCGACGCGCCCATCGTCTGCTCGACCGCCGAGATCCTCTCCAACATGGCCCTCCGCGAGGGCAAAGACGCCGGGGTCGACTGCGTCGTGATCGACGAGCTCCACTACTACGCCGATCGAGAGCGCGGCGTCGCCTGGCAAATCCCCATGCTCGTCCTCGAGCGCGCCCAATTTCTCCTGATGAGCGCGACGATCGGGCCCACCGACTTCTTCGAAAAGGCCCTCACGAAGCTCACACGGCGCCCGACCGTCACGGTCCGCTCCGCGCAGCGCCCGGTGCCCCTCGACTTCGAGTACCGTGAGACGCCGCTCCACGAGACGATCCTCGAAATCGTGCGCGGCGGCCGCGCCCCGGTCTACGTCGTCAACTTCACGCAGCGTGCGGTCGCAGAGACGGCGCAGGATCTCATGAGCCTCGACTTCCTGCCGAAAGAGCGCAAGCGCGCGCTCGCCGAAGAGCTCGGGCGCGTGCGCTTCGACACGCCGTTCGGAAAGGAGATGAAGCGCTTCTTGGCGCACGGCGTCGGACTGCACCACGCCGGCCTCTTGCCGAAGTACCGGCTCCTCGTCGAGAAGCTCGCCCAGCGCGGCCTTCTCGCCGTCATCAGCGGCACCGATACGTTGGGAGTCGGCGTCAACATTCCGATTCGCACCGTCCTCTTCACGCGCCTCTGCAAGTACGACGGTGACAAGACCGCGATCTTGAGTGTTCGCGAGTTCCAGCAGATCGCCGGGCGCGCCGGACGCAAAGGGTTCGACGATCGCGGCTACGTCGTCGCGCAGGCCCCCGAGCACGTCGTCGAAAACCGCCGCGCCGAGCAAAAGGCGGCCGGCGATCCGGTGAAACTCAAGAGAATCGTCCGCAAGAAGCCGCCCGACAAGGGCTATGTGCATTGGGACCAGGCCACGTTCAACCTCCTCGTCTCGTCGCAGCCCGAGCCGCTCGTTTCGAGGTTTCGCGTCTCGCACGGGATGATCCTCAACGTGCTCGCTCGAAAGGACGGAGGTTGCGTCGACGTCGGCCGACTCGTCTTTCGCTCGCACGAGCGGCGAGCGCAGCGGCGGATCTTCGGGCGCGAGGCGCGCGCGATGTCCCAATCGCTGCTCGACGCGGGAATCATCGAGGTCGATCCCGATACCAAGCGCGTTCGCTTGCACGTCGATTTGCAGGACGACTTCTCCATCCATCACGCGCTATCGCTCTGGCTCATCGACACCGTCGAGCGGCTGGACCGCGAGAGCGCGACGTACCCGCTCGACGTGCTCACGCTCGTCGAATCAATCCTCGAGAGCCCGGACTTCATCTTGCGCCAGCAGCTCGAGGCGCTCAAACGGGTGAAGCTCGGCGAGCTCAAAGCCGCGGGCGTCGAGTACGAGCAGCGCGTGGAGGAGCTCGAGAAGCTCGAGCACCCCAAGCCCTTGCGCGAGTTCGTCTACGAGACGTTCAACGCGTTCGCGCACGTCCATCCGTGGGTGCGAGGCGACGACGTGCGCCCGAAGTCGATCGCGCGCGAGATGTACGAGCGCTTCATGGATTTCAACGAGTACGTCCGCGAGTACGAGCTCGGGCGCGCGGAGGGTACGCTCCTTCGATACCTGTCGGATGTCTACAAGGCGCTCGAGCAGACGGTGCCCGCTCCGGCCAAGACGCCCGAGATAGAAGAGATCGAAGTCTTCTTGCGGGCCATGATTCGCGCCGTCGACTCGAGCCTGCTCGACGAGTGGGAGCGCTTGCGCGCAGGCGCGCCGCCGACGCAAGCACCGGCGGCCGAACCCTCCGGAGCGCCCGAGGGTCAAGTCGATGTCACGCGCGACGAGCGGGCATTCACCGTCCTCGTCCGAAACGCGCTCGCACAGATCCTACGCGCCCTGGCGCGAAGGGATTGGACGGCGGCGGCGGCCCTGGTGGAGAGCGGCGCCGACGACGCGCCGTGGACGGCCGAACGGTTCGCGGCCGCGCTCGCCCCCTTCTTCCAAGAGCACACGGCCATCCGGACGGACCCGAGCTCGCGCGCGCCGGCGCGGACGCGCGTCGAAAAAATGAAGGGGGGCTGGGAGGTCGTGCAAGTGATCGCCGACGCCGAAGGCGACGACGAGTGGGCCCTCTTTTGCTCGGTCGACCTCGAGGCCTCCAGCCGGGCGGGCAGGGCCGTTCTCCGCGTGCGCGACATCCACCCGTAGCGTTGCGTAGCGTTCCGCGTCGGCTTTGCGAGCAAACTTGTTGTCGGGGCCTCCCGGCTCTGATTAATGGAAAATGCCCTCTCGCACTCGAATGCCACCCGCCGTACCCGCCGTCGTCGTTCGCCGCTCGCGCATCCAGGGCCGCGGCGCCTTCGCGATCCGCGACCTCCGCGAGGGAGAGGCGATCATCGAATATACGGGCGCGCTCATCACGCACGCCGAGGCCGACGCCCAGTGCGACGACGAGACGATGCGCCGCCATCACACGTTCCTTTTTGCGGTCGACGATCGGTGGGTCATCGACGGCCGGCGAGGCGGCAACGACTCCCGATACATCAACCATTCGTGCGAGCCGAACTGCGAGAGCATCATCGTCCGGCGGCGGGTCTTCATCCACGCCTTGCGCGACATCGCCGCGGGCGAGGAAATCCTCTACGACTACTGGTACATGACGGACGAAGACTACAGCATCGAGGATCTTCGCCGGATCTACCCGTGCCGTTGCCGGGCGCCGGGCTGTCGGGGGACTCTCGCTCGCCCGCCCCGAAAGCGCGCGCGGTCCGTGGGAGCGTAGAGGTTCGGTCGGGACAGAAGTCCGGATGATTGGTCTCGGTCGCGCGCCGTCATCGTTTAGCGGCGTGAGCGGGTCGTGGTTGTTCTCTACTGTCTCGACCTAGAGTACAAGGATCGTACGCTTTGCGCTTGCCGACGGCCATCTCGAAGGATGGTGCGCCTCCTCGCTCAGCGCGGCTATGTGCGAACGGATTCGCGGACCACGGCCATCCTTGCCGCGCTGTCGAACCGTGGCATCTTTCGCGGCGGCGGGGTTTTCGTCGGCTCCCATGCCTACGGCGCGCTCCTCAACGAGCTGGGCGTCCGCGCCGCCGCCTTCTTCACCGAGGACGTCGACGTGGCTCGAAACGAGCCTCTCGCGGTCGAACCCGACGCGGACTTTGAGAAGATCCTCGCGGAATCGAGGGTTCCGCTGGTCCCGGTGCCGAGCTTCGAGCGGAGCGCTTCGTCCACGTCGCACAAAACGGCGGGGCCAGACCGACTCCGCGTGGACTTACTGGCGCCCGCGCGAGGTACCGCGGTTACGACCCGGCCCGTCCCCGAGCTGCGAACGCATGCGGCTGCTTTGCCTTACTTGGGTTACCTGCTGAATGGCACGATTGACACGGTCGTCCTCGGCCGCGAGAACGTCGTGCCCGTGCGCGTGCCCCGGCCGGAGCTCTTCCCCTGGCACAAGATGTTGGTCTCGCAGCTTCGAACGTCCACGAGCGAAAAGAGGAGCAAAGACGTGCTCCAGGCGAGCGTGATCTTCGCGGTACTCGCCGAAGATGCGCCGGAGGATCTGACGGCGGCGTTCGCGGCGTTGCCGCGGACTGCCAAGGGAAAGGCGCGAACCGCGGCGGCGCTCGTGTTGAAGCGCCTGGAGGCCAGTGGCCACGAGCGGGGAGTCGATCGCATGAGAGAAATTCTGTGAGCGTTCCGGAAAGGCACCCTCCCTCCCGGCAAATGTGACAGCTCTGTGAATAGTTGAGCCTCGGATTGTTGTGGAGAGTTCACATTGGAGGTGACTCATCCTGGTATACGAGGCTGGACGTCATGGGTGATTCGCACCTTTTCAGCGGCGCGGCCCATTGGACCGTTCGTGGTGGCTCTCGTGGAGAACTGACCACGCTCTCTCGCTGCCGCTGCGCCGACCGACCGATTTGTCACAGAGACGTCGGTTAGGGACTCCGAACTGTTGCGGAGAATTGACGACGGTCGCAGCGCCACTTGGGATACGACGCCTCCTGCGTTGCTCTCCACCT
>JBAULD010001107.1:0-7856 GCA_049578005.1 Polyangiaceae bacterium | reverse complement strand
GGGCAAGGCGATGCGGCCGCGAGCGGCGCCCCGGGGGCCAATTCTTCGGGCGAGCCGCGGTTCGCGGCTTCGGCCCGGCCGGGCGAGCCTTCGCAACCGCGCCTCGAGGGCACCATTCAACCGACGCCGATCATCTCCGTCGACGGCGAAGCAAACGGAGAGGCCTTCGGGTCGCCGCGACCGGTCGTTCGCGAACGCCAGCAAATCATGGCCAACGGCCAGCCGACGGGCATCGAAGTTCCCCTCGCCGAGGGCGACGACCTCGCCGGGCGGGATCTAGCGGACGCCGCCGCGGTGATCTTGTCCTCCTTCGACCGCAACGCCGGACCGGTTCCCATACGGGCGATCGGCGAGGGGCTGACGCGCCGTGGCCGCGTCCAGGGCGACTCTCTGCTCGTCATGGCGCAGGTGAGTGCGTCGATGCGGGCCGACAACTTGCGTCGATCGGCGGGCGGCCAGCGCCCTCGTTTTCGCTTCGCCACGGGCGGACGGGTCGCGCTGACCGACTGGACGCTCGGCGGGGAGCTACCTCGGCTCGAGCAGGACGTCGTATCTGCGGTCGAGCGCTACCGCGAGGCGTCGCGGCGAGCGATGCTAAGGCGAATCCAGGAGCTCCCCGGCCACGCGCTCATCGAGCTCGCCCTCCTCGCGCTCGAGCGCGTGGGGATGACCAACATCAAGAGCGTGCGCCGCGCCGGCTCGCCGGGCGGTGAAGCGCATTTCTCGGCTGTCCACAAGGCGGGCGGGGACGCCGTTCCGACCGCGATCGTCGTTCGCAAAGACGGGCGCGAAATCGGTCGCGAGCGAGTGACCGACCTTCGCGGTGCCCTCCATCACTACGGACCGGCGACCACCGGATGGCTGGTCACTACGGGGCAGATCCTGTCGGGCGCTCGAGAGGAGGCCGCGGCTCCCGGAGCGCCTCCCGTGGCGCTCTACGACGGCATTGCGCTGTGTCGGCTGCTCGAGGAGTTCGACGTCGGGATCGTCAAGACGCGCTTCACCGTCGCGATCCCGGACCTCGAGCTTCTCGAAGCGCTTCGAGGGTAACATGGCGGTCCTGATTGCGTGCGCCGCCGGCGTCGCGATCGGGCTCTTGCTCGTGTGGGCGAACGCTCGAGCTGCGATCACGATCGCCGTCCTCGAGATCGTGGACGGCGAGATCCGAGTGGCGCGCGGAGGGCTCTCTCCGCGCGTCCTGAACGACCTGCGCGACGTCGCCACCCGGCCGCGCATCAAGAGCGCCACGTTGCGGGTCGTGCGGGCGAAAGATCGCGCACGCGTCGAAGTGCGCGGTATCGTGAGCGATCATCAGCTCCAACGGTTACGCAACATCGTCGGAAATGTGCGTCTTTCCCAGCTCGTGAGGGCGGGGCGGCGATGACGGAAAGCAGGAGACTGACCCGCAGCATGCTCGCTCCCCTCCTCTGTCTCGCTCTTCTCACCGCGGCGTCTACGGCGAGTCCCGGGGGTCCCCCTCAGCGACCCACGAGCCGGCCGACGAAGCCCAAGGTCTCCCCTCCGGAGCCAAAGCCCGTCCCCGACGTCAAACTCGTCATCGAGGCGGCGACGGCGCGGGGCCCTTGGAGGATGCGGGCGATCAACGTGGGGGACGTCCCGGTACGCATCGCCGCAGACGCGAGCCTCCTCAGTTTCGAGGTGACGCCGAGGGGCGCGCGCTCGCCTGTTCGATGCGAGCTTCCCGAAGACATGCGACCGAGCAGCGATCGGGAGCGCGCCCTCGTCGTTCCCCCCAAACGGGCCTATGCGGAGAGCTTCGAGCCGCGGCTCTACTGCTTCGGGGAAAAACTCGAGGCACTGGCTCCCGGCGCGGTCGTCGTGGCGCGACTCGGCTGGCCGGGCGGTCCCAAGACGGGGGCGCCGTTCGAAGTCACGCCGATCGAGGGCATCGATCCGGAGCTCGCCCCGCTGAAATCGATCGAGTCGGAGCCGATCGCGCTCCCCGACGAGCCGTCCGTTCCGCTCGTACCCGAGGCGGCACACCCCCAGAACGTCGAAGTGGACGCGCCGCGGCTTTCGCTACAGGGCGCGGCGGCGGTCGACGCCAATTCGCCGAACGACATCGAAATCCCGGTGACTCTCCGAAACGACGACGAACGAACCGTCGTCCTCCGCTTTCGGCCGGAGGTGCTCGCCTTCGACGTCATCGGCCCGGGCGGCATCGAGCACTGCGCATGGCCCGCGCAGCCGTCGGCGCCGACTCCGGAAGTATTCGCATCGCTGCCGCCGAACGGCACCGAGACGCTCGACATCGGTCTCGCCGACTACTGCACTCGAGGAAGCTCGCTCGATCAAGGCGGCCTGCTGGTCGTTCGGCCGCGGCTCGACACGCGCAACGCCTCGGGCCTCTCGCTCGGATTGCGCACGTTCGATGGCACGCTGATCGCGACCAAGCCGACTGTCGTCCGCCTCCACCGCGGTGCCGCGCAGGCGGGCCCTCTTCGGCGGCCGAGGCTCGAGCCGCAGTAGGCGGCGGACAGCCTCAGACCGGAATCACCCCACGCCTTTTGGCAGGCCGCTCCACGCGCTTGTGCTGCGCGAGCTCGAGGCCCCACGCGAGGACGCGGCGCGTATCGCGCGGATCGATGACGTCGTCGACCAGGCCCCAGCCGGCGACTCGGTACACGTCGATCCCCCTTTGAATCTCGTCGAGGACGGCCCTTTTCATGTCCGGGGTTGGCGCTTGGTCGCCGAATAGCTTCTTCGACGCGATCCCCAGCATCCCTTCTGGCCCCATCACGCTGATCTCCGCCGTCGGCCAGGCGACGATGAGATCGGGCTCGTACGCGCGCCCGCACATCACGTAGTAGCCCGCGCCGTAGGCCTTTCGCACGACGACGGTGAGCTTGGCCACGGTCGCCGCGGCCATGGCGTGAAGCATCTTCGCGCCGTGGCGAATGATCCCGGCGTGCTCGACCTTCGATCCGACCATGAACCCCGGGACGTCTTGCAGGAAGACGAGCGGCACCTGGAACGCGTCGCAGATCTGGATGAAACGGGCGGCCTTGTCGGCCGAGTCGTTGTCGAGGATGCCGCCCAGATGCATCGGTTGATTGGCGACCACGCCGACGCTCTTGCCCCCGATGCGTGCGAGACAGGTGATGACGCTCCGGGCGAAGCGCGGCTTCAGATCGAAGATTTCCCCGTGATCGACGATGGCCCGTATGAGCTCGTACATGTCGTAGGGCTTGCGCGTCGACTCGGGGAGCAGGTCGAGCAGCCGCTCTTCGCGCCGGTCGATCGGATCGTCGGAGAGACGGTCCGGCGGACGTTCGTCGCAGTGGGACGGGAGAAACGAGAGGTATTTCTTCACCGCGACCAGGCACGCTTCGTCGGTGTCGAACTCGCCGTCGCCGACGCCGCTCACTTCGCAGTGCACCTTCGAGCCGCCGAGCTCTTGCTCCCCGATGTCTTGACCGGTGACCGCCTTCACGAGCGGCGGCCCGCCGAGAGCAAGGCTCCCGACGTTCTTGACCATCGGCACGTAGTCCGCGAGACCCGGTATGTACGCCGTCCCGGCGGCGCCCGGACCCAAGATCGCCGCGACCTGAGGGACGACGCCGCTCATCGTCACCTGCTCGCGAAAGAGGTGCCCGGTTCCCGCGAAGAGCGCGAGACTGTCCGGGTGCGCCGATGCGGGGTCGATGCGCGCCCCGGCCGAGTCGATCAGCCACACCATCGGCCATCGCCCGCGGAGCGCCATCGCTCGAAGCCGGGTCACCTTCTCTTCGCCCGTGTAGCCGATGCTTCCGCCTTTGACCGTGAAGTCGTACGCGGCGCAGCACGCCATGCGCCCGTCGATCTTCCCGAAAACGGTGACCACCGCGTCCGCCGGCGGCTTGTCGGTCCCGTCGGGCCCGGCCGCGAGGCCCATCTGCGTCCCGTGCGCGCCGATCTCGAAGAACACGCCGTCGTCGAAGAGCATGGCCAGCCGTTCGCGCGCGGTCGTCTTTCCGCGCGCGTGCTGCTTCGCGACCTTGTCGGACCCGCCCATCTCGCGCAGGCGGGTACGCCGCGCTTCGAGCTCGGCGACCATTTCACGCATCGTCGGCATCGCGTTCTTTCTCTTTCCAGCGTGGCGGGCGTTTCTCGAGAAAGGCCCGCAAGCCTTCGCGCGCGTCGTCGGTGGCGATGCACTCGGCAAGGCATTCGCGAAGCATCGGCAGCGCGCGCTCGAGGTCGAGGTCGTCCTGTGCGGCGAACGCGCGCAACCCGAGGCGCACGGCGCTCGGACTCTTGCCGAGGATGGAGTCGGTGATCGCTTTCACTTCCGTATCGAGCTTCTCGGGCGCCACGACTCGGTTCACGAGGCCGAGCCGAGCGGCCTCGCCGGCGTCGAAGACTTCGCCGAGAAGCATCATTTCGATCAAACGCCGCCGCGGCACCTGGCGCGCGAGCACCGCCATGATCGTCATCGGAAAAAGGCCGACGTCGATCTCCGGCGTCCCGAGCTTGGCCGTCGTCGAAGCGACCGCGAACGTGCTCGCGGCCGCCAGGCCCAGCCCCCCGCCGAGCGCATGGCCGTTCACGCGCGCGACGACGGGCTTTTCGGTGTGAAAGAGCGCGAGCCAGAGATCGACGACGTCTCCCTTGCGCGGGACCTTCCAATCGGCGACACCGCTCGCCATCTCCGCGAAGTCGCCGCCCGCGCAGAAGACCTCTCCCTCGCCCGTGAGGACGATTGCGCGGACTTGGTCAGCGGCGCGAGCGTCTTCGAGCGCCCACAGAAGCTCGCTCGCCATGCGGGGACCGATGGCGTTACGCCGCGCCGGAGAAGCGAGCGTGATGGTTTCGACGCCCCCGTCGCGGGCCACCCGGATCCGCTCGTAGGCGCGCGTCATTCGCCGGCCCGGAGGGCGAGAAGCTCGCGCGCTTGCTCGACGGTGGCCGGACGCCTGCCGACGTCGCGGACCATGCGAACGGCGACGTCCACGAGCTCGCCGTTCGACCTGGCCATGGTCCTATTGTCCGGCAAGTAGAAGTTGTCTTCCAAACCGACGCGCACGTTTCCACCGAGGACGAGCGCGGCGGCGAGCATCCGCCACTGGCACTTGCTGATGCCGATGACTTCCCACTCGCTTCCCGGTGCGAGGTCGAGGGCGATCTTCTTCTGGAGTTGAAGGCCCTCGACCGTCGGCGGAAGGCCTCCCAAAACGTTGACGATGAAGGAGAACTGGAGCGGCGGCCGGAGGAGCTTCATGTCGAGCAGCGGCCAGATCCCGTGCGTGTGCCCCGTGTCGAAGCACTCGAGCTCGGGCTTCACCGAGGCGCCGTTCATCGCCTCGATGAGCTTCATGATCTTCGCGTACGTGTTTGGAAACACCATGTCGAAGACGAAGCCGCCCTTCTTTTCGGAGTACTTCGCGTAGTTCATCGTCCCCATGTTGAGCGCCGCGATCTCGGGGCGGCTGGCCAGCAGGGTCTCGCACTGCTCGGTCACGTCTTCCGCGATCGTGCCCGTCGAAAAATTGAGAAGGACCGGGCACCTCTTGCGGACCTCCGACTTGATGCGCGCGAACGTCGCCGGCGCGAAGGTTGGACTCCCGTCGTCGTTGCGCGCGTGAATGTGGACGACCGCGGCGCCCGCGTCGTGGGCACGCTTCGCCTCCTCCGCGATCTCGACCGGCGTGAACGGAAGGTGGGGGCACTGGCTGCGGTTCGCGAGGACGCCCGTGAGGGCGCACGTGACGACGCAAAGGTCCGGGTCGCGCTGGGTCATGCTCGGGGTTCCCGCTCGAGAACGTACGGGCGGCCGGCGCTCGGTCAACCGGCGTCATCGATCGCCGCAAGCGTGGAAAGGGGCCTGTCCGCACTTGCACATACCCGCCGGCTGCATCATCTTGGGCACCTCCGCACCATGATTGCCCACGAATTTTCCGTTGCGGCGCGCGACCTCGACGCGGCCGGGAAGCCCTTTCGCTTCCCGATTCGCGCCGCTTGGCTCCGTGGAGCGCTGGAAGGCACCAACGTGCTGCCCGGTGGGACGGACGGCGAGCTCGACCTGCGCCTCTCCAAGAGCGGAACCGACGTCATCGTGCGAGGGACCGTTACGGCCGAGCTGACTGTCGAGTGCGCCCGCTGCCTCCAGCCCACCCGCGTCTTGGTGCGCGAGCCGTTGAGCGGCCTTTTCGTGCCTACGGGGGACCTCACCGGCCCCCCTTCCGACGAAGAGGAACTTACTGCGGACCAGGCCGACGTGATGCCGTACGATGGGGAAACCGTCGTGCTCGACGATTTCGTGCGCGACGAACTTCTTCTCGGCGTACCCATGATCCCCTTGTGTTCCGAGAGCTGCCCGGGTATCAGGCCCCAAACTTCGCCGGAGTCGGCCTCCCAGGCTATCGACCCACGCCTCAGCCCCCTCCTGCGCCTGAAAAAGAGTACGACGTGATCGCACGTCCCCAACTGGGCGTAGACAACACCTGAAGGAGAAGCCCCGTGGCAGTTCCGAAGCGACGTACGAGCCGATCGAAGCGCGACATGAGACGCGCAAACCACGACAAGGTGGCCGCGCCGACCCTGGTGCCCTGCTCTCATTGCGGTGAGCCGGTCGTTCCGCACCGCGCCTGCGCCTCCTGCGGGTTCTACAAGGGTCGCTCGGTCAAGCCTGGCACGGCGGGCCAAGCCTGACAGAACGTCACCGCCCCGGCATCGCTTGCGGTTCGGCGAAGACCGGTTGCCGCACCGCGGTGAGAACTTGACGACGCAATTCCCACCTCATTCGCGCATTTTGGGCACCGGCCACTATCTGCCGCCGGTGGTGCGGACGAACGCCGATCTCGAACGGATGGTCGAGACGTCCGACGCGTGGATCGTGGAGCGCACCGGGATCCGGGAACGTCGAATCGCTCCGGACGGGACGCTGACGAGCGACATGGCGACGGAGGCCGCCAAGGGCGCGCTGAAGGTCGCGGGAATCGAAGCGTCCGCGCTCGACATGATCATCGTGGGTACCGTGACGCCCGACGTCCCCATGCCGGCGACGGCCGTCTTCGTGCAGCAGAAGCTCGGCGCGGGCGCTTGCCCTGCCTTCGACGTCAGCGCAGCCTGCGCGGGCTTCCTCTTCGCGATGTCGATCGCCGACAAGTTCATCGCGACCGGGCAAGCGCGCTACGTGCTCGTGGTCGGCGTCGAGCTCCTCTCGCGGATCATCGACTGGACCGATCGCACGACGTGCGTCCTCTTCGGCGACGGCGCCGGCGCCGCTGTGCTGGGACCGAGCGGTCCGCGCGAAGGGGACTCGGCGCAGCGGGGCGTGCTTTCCACGTCGATCCTCACCGACGGCTCCCTCGCCAAGTCGCTCTGGATCCCGGCCGGCGGAAGCGCCGCGCCGACGACGGCCGAGACCGTCGAGCAGAAGCTTCACTATGTGCACATGCGCGGCCAAGACATCTTCAAAGTGGCGGTGAAAAACCTCCAGTCGGCCTGCAAAGACGCGCTCGACCGTGCCCACATGACCCACGCCGACATCGACTGGGTGTGCGCGCATCAGGCGAACAAGCGAATCATCGATCTCGTGGTCGAGCGGCTCGGCGTGCCTCCCCGCAAAGTGCTGTCGAACATCGATCGCGTGGGCAACACATCGAGCGCCTCGATCCCGATCTTGCTCGACGAGCGCATCCGCGACGGCACGGTGCGAGCGGGGGACACTGTTCTGATGTGCGCGCTCGGCGCGGGCATCTCATGGGGCAGCGCCATCGTCCGCGTGTAGAAGTCTGGCGCTTTTCGCCGATAGCTTCGGTGCGCCAGGAGAAGCCTGGGTGAGGAGGAAGCCAATGTAGAGCGACTACAGGAGCAGAAACCTCACGGAGCAGCCCAGCGGGTTCGAATCCCGT
>JBAULD010001106.1:0-5495 GCA_049578005.1 Polyangiaceae bacterium | reverse complement strand
GCCTCACCTCGCGTCGTCCGTGCGCCACGTGGCAGCGCGCTCTCCTGCAAAGGCTGGGTTCAGGAGGCTGCTCTTCGCATGCTCCACAACAATCTCGACCCCGAAGTCGCGGAGCGTCCGGAGGATCTGGTCGTGTACGGCGGGAGCGGAAAAGCAGCGCGAAACTGGGCCTGCTTCGACGTCATCGTCCGCGAGCTCCGCGAGCTCGGGGGCGAGGAAACGTTGCTCGTGCAGTCCGGCAAAGCGGTCGGCAAGTTTCGCACGCACGCGGACGCGCCTCGAGTGTTGCTCGCGAATTCCAACCTCGTGCCGAAGTGGGCGACGTGGGAGGAGTTTCGCCGCCTCGAGGCGATGGGTCTCACGATGTTCGGCCAGATGACGGCCGGCTCCTGGATCTACATCGGCACGCAGGGCATCCTTCAAGGGACCTATGAAACGTTCGTCGCGGCGCGCAAGGCATATGGTGCGAGAACTGGCAGCGCGGGTCCCTTCTGGGTATTGACCGCGGGCCTCGGGGGCATGGGCGGGGCGCAGCCCCTCGCTGCGACGATGGCGGGCATGAGCTGCCTCGCGGTGGAAGTCGATCCGGTCCGCATCGAGAAGCGAATCGCGACCGGATACGTCGAGGAGCGCGCCGCCGATCTCGAGGCCGCGCTTGCTAGGCTCGACGCCGCACGCACGCTGGGAAAGCCCGTCAGTATCGCCCTTTGCGCCAACGCGGCCGACGTGTTCCCCGAGCTCGCGAGGCGGGGCGTCGTGCCCAGTCTGGTCACCGAGCAAACCGCCGCGCACGACCCGTTGAACGGCTACGTCCCCGCCGGCCTGTCGCTCGAGGAGGCGGCCGAGCTTCGTGCGGACGACCCGGATGGGTACGTCGAGCGCGCGAAAGCGAGCATGGCCGAAGAGGTCGTAGCCATGCTCTGGATGAAGGCGGCGGGAGCGGAGGTGTTCGACTACGGCAACAACATTCGCGCCTGCGCCGCCGACGCGGGGTGCGAGCGCGCGTTCGAGATCCCCGGCTTCGTTCCGGCGTACATTCGACCGCTCTTCTGCACCGGTAAAGGGCCGTTTCGCTGGGTCGCGCTGAGCGGCGATCCCTCCGACATCGCCGTAACCGACGACGCGGTCCTGTCGGCCGTACCCGACGACGACCTCCGCGCGTGGATCGTCCTCGCTCGCGAGCGGGTGAAGTTCCAGGGATTGCCGGCGCGGATCTGCTGGCTTGGATACGGCGACCGGGCGAGAGTCGGGGCTGCGCTCAACGCGCTCGTCGCGTCGGGGAAGGTGAAGGCGCCCATCGTCATCGGGCGCGATCACCTCGACTGCGGGAGCGTCGCTTCACCTCACCGCGAGACGGAGTCGATGAAAGACGGATCGGACGCCGTCGCGGACTTCGCGCTGCTCAATGCCCTCGTGAACACGGCGGCCGGCGCGAGCTGGGTTAGCTTTCATCACGGCGGCGGCGTCGGGATCGGAATGAGCCTGCACGCCGGGATGGTCGTCGTCGCCGACGGTACCCCGGAAGCGGGCCGGCGCATCGAGCGCGTGCTCACGACCGACCCCGGCATGGGGATCGTCCGCCACGCGGATGCAGGCTACGAGTCCGCCATCGCCTTCGCCGCCGCCCACGCAGTGCATATCCCCCATCAAGGAAACGGATAGTCGCTGACCGCCACGCGCCGGCCGTCGGGATCTCGAAAGTAGAGCGTGTACGCGGTCTCAGCCTCGATGCGGATGCCGAACCGTTCGATCCGCTCCCGCCAGGCTTCTTTGCTCTCCTCGCCCATGGTGAACGCCAGGAGATCCATGGTCCCCCGCGTGACTGCGGGTTCGCCCACGGCCGCGCGCTCGATCATCAGCACGGTCCCCTCCGCATCCAGCCAGACGCTCCCGTCGCGAGCGCCGCGACGGACCGAGAGCCCGAGGACGCCGGCGTAGAAGCTCTGCAGTTGCTCGACATCGGCCGTGCGCAGTGCAGCGTGATGGATTCTCAATTTGCGCCCTTTCTCGTGCTAAGCCGCACACGTGCCTACCGGTCGTCCCCCCCATGTCGTCGTCGCTACCCACGGCCACTGCTTCGACGGCCTTTGCTCCGCCGTGATGTTCACGCGCCTTTACCGGCACCGATTCCCGGATGACGGCGCTTCCTTCACGTATCACGGCGCGGGGTACGGGCCGGGTCAGAACGGCGTCGAAGCGAAGGTGCTGGCGGGCGACGTCAACGCGATCCTCGACTTTCGTTTTGCGGCCCTCCCGGCGCTGAGCTGGTACTTCGACCATCACGTCAGCGCGTTCGCAACTCCGGAGGACCGCGCGTTTTACGAGCGTGTGGCAGCAGAAGGTGAGGCGCGCGGAGAGCGCAGGCTCTTCCACGACGGCGCGTACAGCAGCGCCACCAAGCTCATCGCGGACGTCGGACGGGAACGGTTCGGGCTCGACCCGGAGCCGACCGAAGAGCTCGTGCGTTGGGCCGACATCATCGACAGCGCCGGGTTCCCCGACGCCAAGATGGCCGTCGAGCGCACCGAACCCGAGCTGCAGCTCATGACCGTCGTCGAGCACCTCGGTGACGACGGATTCCTCGCGAAGATGGTCCCCCGGCTACTCGAGCATCCGCTGTCCGAGGTGGCCCGGATGCCCGACGTCGCGCAGGCATACGAGCCGCTGCGGCGCGCGCACGAGAACTTCGTGAAGCTGGTCGAGCAACGCGCCAAGCCGATGGGAGCGGTCGTACTGGTGGACCTGAGCGATGAGCTCATCGAGGTCGCCGGCAAGTTCGTGACCTACGCGCTTTTTCCGAAGAGCGCTTACTCCGTGCTCCTCAGCCGTTCGAAGAGCAAGTGCAAGATCAGCATCGGGTACAATCCCTGGTCGAACGTCGAGCGGCGTCACAACATCGCCGCAATCTGTGAGCGGTACGGCGGCGGAGGGCACCCGGTGGTCGGCGCCATTTCGCTTCCCGCCGACAAGCTCGTAGAAGCCAAGGCCCTGGCCACTTCGATTGCCGTCGAGCTTTCCGCGTGAGCGTATGGGCGGCGAAGCCAATCGTCGTCGGGCACCGAGGCGGCCGGGGCGACGGTTGGCCACCTGAGAACACGATGCCGGCATTCGAACAGGCCGCTCGACAGGGCGCGCCTGCTATCGAGCTCGACGTGCGCACCTGCGCGGGAAACACGGTCGTGGTCTTTCACGACGCAACCCTCGCCAGGGCGACAGGCGGTCGCGACGCTCGGCACGTCCGCGACGTGCAGGTGGCGGAACTGCGCGCTCTTGGGGTGCCGACGCTCGCGGCGGTGCTCTCGTGGGCGCGCTCGCAGGGACTCGGCGTGAACGTCGAGATGAAGCACGACGTCGACAGCCGCGCCGTGCTCGCCGGTGCGACGGTGCTTGCGGTGCGCGCGACGCGGGCCGACGTGCTCCTGTCGTCATTCGATCCGGTGCTCCTCGGTCTCGCGGCGGCCCACGCGCCTTCGATCCCTCGCGCGCTGCTCGTGCGGTCGGGCCAGCCACTTTGGGCCGACGCGATTCAGCGCGCGGCCCGGCCCCCCCTCTGCGGTTGGCTCCACCTGGAGCGCGCCCAAGCGCACCCGCACGCCTTGGTGCGCTGCCTTCGACGCGGCCTGCGTATCGGCGTGTGGACCGTCAACGACCCGGACGAGGCGATTCACCTCGTCGAGCGCGGCGTGACGTCGATCATCACGGATGCGGCCGGCACGATCTGCAAGGCGCTGGCCCTCACTCGCAATTGACTCGTTCGATCGGCATCCCCGGCGGCGCCGGTTGCTCGAAGGTCCCTTCCGGGAGAGGCGGATTCCACTTCAGTTCCTGGTACTGGAAGCGCACGTCGGCCTCCGGGTCGGGCACCTCCATGTGAATCTTTCTCGGGATCTCGGCGTCGCAAGGCGGCCCGCTCGGGGGCAGCGGTGGAGCCAGACCGTCGGGATCTTCGCGGGCTGCAGCGGTCGCTGCCGCGGCGTGCTCGCTCAACTCGGCATGGTAAAGGACGTACTGTTGCTGCTCGACACGCACGTCGAGGACGCGCATGCGCTGCTGCTCCCAGGGCTTGGTCCAATCGTCGGGCCGAGGGGCAAGGTGAATCTCCTCGCGTGCTTCGCTGGCGCTCGGGATGAAGAGCACCCAGTATCCTTGTGAGCTCCAGGTGATCGTGGCCGCCTGGGGTTCGTGTCGCAAGACGGGCGCCTCGCCGCGGAGGAGGTCGACGAGCACGTGCCCGGGGACGGGAACGGCGGTCAGCCGCGCGATGTTGCACGCGCTGGCCGGGCCCGTGTAAAAGTGCTTCTCGCGCAGGTCGGCGAGCGCGAACCGCGCCCCATCGGCGGTCAGTGTCGCCAGCGCCACGCCGAAGGGGCTGACGATGTCGAGCCGGATGCGCGCCGGTCGGGCGGCGAAGAGCAATAGTTCGCCACGCCCTCGGCCGTGTTCGCCGAAGAGATCGAACTTGGCGTTCGCTTGGATCCCGTTACCGCACGCAAGCGTGGAATGCATGCGCATGAGAGCGGCGTCGGCCGTCGGAGGGGACGATGCGGGCGGCGCCCTGCTCGCACACCCGCAGACGGCGAAGACCGTCGCGGCGGTGAGCACGCTCAGCGGGTGGAAGGCTCGTTGCGTGGAAAGCACGAACGCTACCTAAGCGGGGCGCGTCGACAGCACAACCCCTCACGGCGAACGTCGCTTGCGTTGCGCTTCCGCGAGCCCCCGGTCGATGACGTCGATAGCCTCCCGCGCAACGCCCAGCGTGGCGAGCTCCTCGCGATGTGCCCAGCGGGCTTCGGCCGCGTCGTCCCCGGCGACGAGCGGGAGCTCGACATCGCTCGCCGGAACGAGCAGGTGCTCGTGGATCTCGTAGGCGAAGCCCTCTCCCGTGAGCGGCACGACGCCAAGGGTGCACAGGACGCGCGTCGCCAGGCCGGTTTCTTCCAGAACCTCGCGGACGACGGCGCCTTCGAGCGATTCGCCGCCTTCGAGGCGTCCACCTGGCAGCGTCCAGGCGCCCGCGTTGGGCGCACGGGCGCGCCGGACGAGGAGCACGCGCGCTCCGCGGTCCACAACGACCGCTCCGACCGCGATCACGCGGAAGGGCCCAGCTTGCCGTGTCGGGGCCATGGACGCGATTCTACGCCTCATGCTGGGTCTGGCGCTCGTGCGACCACTCGAAGACGATTGGCGTGACGTGCTCGACGCCGTCGCCCGGCGGCGCGGGTGGCCGACGACCCGCGAGGTCGCAAGGCTGGCGGCGAAGGTGGCTGACTTGTCGGCCGCATACAACGACCCGTCCGTTGCACGCGCCGTCGTGAAGGACGGTGGGGCTGCCCGTCTCAGCTTCGCGTTCGCGCGCGACGTCCCCAAGGGCGCGGCTGCCGTGCGCGAGGCCGTGGCAACGGGGGCGATTGGGCTCGGCCGAGCTCCGCTGCGCGTGCTCGACATTGGAGCGGGACTCGGTGCAACGACCTGGGGCCTGGTTCGCGCGCTCGAGG
>JBAULD010001105.1:0-2420 GCA_049578005.1 Polyangiaceae bacterium | reverse complement strand
TCGGGTATGACCGAACCGACGAAAATCTCGTCGAGTCTCCCGATGACGTCTCCCTTCGAAGTGCGAAGGAAGTAACGGGCTATCACATCGAGGGCACCGACGGCTCGATAGGTCACGTTGAGGACTTCATGCTCGACGACGAGAGCTGGGCCATCCGGTACATGGTCATCGATACCAGCAACTGGTGGGTCGGCAAGAGCGTCCTCATCGCGCCGGAGTGGACGAGCCGCATAAGCTGGCCAGATAGAAAGGTGTACGTTGACATGACGCGTGCGGCAATCAAAAAGAGCCCGGAGTGGGGAGTCGACGATCCCATCAGCAGGGCCTATGAGGAGGTACTCTACCGTCACTACGAGCGGCAGCCTCTTCGGCCTAAGAGTGACCGGCTCATCACCAGAGGGATTGCCCACTGAACGGCGCGGCCGCCGGCCCCCCATGTGACCGGGGAGCCGCAGAGGACCTCGTCATACGCGGACTTCGGGTTCTACGCTGCAACACCATAAGAGGCGATGCCCCGGGGAGCTCTCACGGCCGTGGGAACCGGCTCCTCCGGTGCGGCCCCCGGCGCATTATCCGTCGTGGTCCAGCTAGGTAAGGTATCTCACGGTAGATCCCAACGGGCATTGCCGTCGACCGGCAGCGCACCGGCGCCAAAAAACTGGCCCTGGCGATAAACGGCAATGTGACGAAATACCCACGCAGGAGCGTCATGTCACCCCCTTCGTGCGGGTGTCTCGGGCGCTCCACGGCATGTCAAACTCAGAATCCGGCCCTATGCCGAGGCGAGAGGAGGCGAGAGCGAAGGTCCAGAGGGCCCTGCTCAGCCAATATCGAAAAACTGAGCGCTGGCCGGAGGAAAGAAGAAGGCAATTGGGGCATGGCGGTCGTCAGGGAATGAGCACGATCTGACCCTGCCTACTGGTATCTCGTCCGTCACGTAGCTTACTCGGTCGCCTTGAGGCGTTACTCCGACAAGAAGCTTCACATAGTCGGCCAGGACCCCCATAGTTTCGTCCAAGATGATGTCGTCGGCCGCCGATCGGCCGGTCGTGAGCTCGTCCACATCATCGGCCGTAGGGGAGCCCGCCGCGGGGGATGCCTTGCCTACGTCACTCGCGAATACGACGGGCGGCGGCAGGCCGGGTGACGAGGCGTTCTCCAGCGTGATCTCGTACGTGTTCGGCCTGGTCGCGCGACGGGCTCGATCCTCGCGCTCACGATCGTCGCGACGCGTCTTGTCTCGAGCTTGCTCCTGGCGCCTTTCCGCTTCGTTGAGCGAAATGGCCTTCGTTTCGAGGCTCCGCTTGAGACGAGCGATGTCACCTGCCAGGAAGCCAAAGTCCCTGTTCTCCGCGACCCGTCGGGCGGACTCCTCTCGCAGCCTGAAAACATATGGCCGCACCCGGTTCAGATGGTCATAGGACGTGGAGGGTATAACGTCCCAAGGCAGCGGGTCCTTCAGCTTC
Source organism: Polyangiaceae bacterium (assembly GCA_049578005.1). Classification (GTDB taxonomy): domain Bacteria; phylum Myxococcota_A; class Polyangia; order Polyangiales; family Polyangiaceae; genus Palsa-1150. The sequence continues at coordinate 954 of JBAULD010001105.1, read as the reverse complement.
GATTCGCCGACGTCGACGAAGTCACTCGTGGACGGGAGAACGATGTCGGAGGCGACGCCTCGCAACTGTGTCGAGGCGCCGCTCGGCCGATAGAATTTGCTGGTCGTGACTTTGAGGGCGCCCGGGTCGTAGGAGTGCGCGAGGCCGACCTGGTCCATGACCCTCGCCAGTGGCAGGATATTCTGCACTGTGCCCTTGCCGAAGGTGGAGGAATCACCCACGACAAGCGCCCGACCGTAGTCCTGCAAAGCACCTGCGAGGATCTCCGAGGCGGACGCGCTGAACCGGCTGGTCAGCAGGACCAGTGGGCCGTCGTAGACAACGGCAGGGTCGGGGTCCGTGCCCACCTCGATATCGCCCGCCTGATCGCGCGTCTGAACGACAGGGCCCTTTCGGATGAAGAGACCCGTCAGCGAGATCGCCTCCTCGAGCGATCCGCCGCCGTTGCGTCGCAAGTCCAGCACGACGCCCTGCACGTGCTCCGCTTTCAACTTGCCCAGCAACCGCTCCACGTCTGCGGTCGCGCTGCGATGTTCGGACGCGTCGTGCGTGCCGATGTCCGCATAGAACGACGGCAGATCGATGACTCCGAGTCGAAGCGTGGTGCCGTTGCCGGTCGGCAAGTCCACGATGCGTGCTTTGGCTTCCTGGTCTGCGAGCTTCACCTCGTCGCGCACGATTGACGCCATCTTCGGGAGGGACCCATCCGGCGCGCCCACGGGCACCACTCTCAAGGTCACGGTGGTTCCCTTCGGGCCGCGGATCAATTCGACGGTGCGGGAGAGAGGCATATTGACCACGTCGGTTGGCTCTTTGCCGGCTTGCGCCACCGCCACGATGCGGTCGCCCGGTTTCAACAGGCCGCTTCGCGCTGCGGGACCCCCCGGGACAAGGTCGCGAATCTTGCAATATCCGTCCACCGCCTCGAGAGTCGCGCCGATGCCGACCAGCGAA
>JBAULD010001104.1:0-5162 GCA_049578005.1 Polyangiaceae bacterium | reverse complement strand
GACAGAGACTTGCTCCGCGCGAGCTTCTCCTATCGAGACGTCCTCCAGGACCCCGCACTCGTGAAGAAGCTTTCGAGCGGCCTTCCCATGGTCATCGCGATGCGGGCGTACCTCTACCGGAAAGGCGAGGACGCCCCGGTCGCGCTGGCACCGCGGTTTTGCCGCGTGGTCTATGACCTCTGGGACGAAGTGTATCGAGTCCACGTGAGCGAGCCCGAGCGCGAGCGAGACCAAGCCGCGGTCATCGACGGTGTCTTCCGGCTCTGCACCGAGGCGCGCGACCTGCCGATCGTCCGTCGCGCGTTGCTCGATCCCGGACAGGCGTACTTTCTGGGGGTGGTCGTGGACGTCAACCCGGTTTCCCAGGAGATTGTGGATCAGATGCGACGATGGCTGTCGCGACCGACCGGGAGCACAGGCATCGGGCCGAGCGACGCGCTCTTCGGAAGCTTCGTGCAGCTCTTCGTCCGACAGATCGCGACGAGCGACGCCACGCTGACCTTTCGGACGCAAATCGTGACCTCGTGAGGGCCTGGCGTTGGGCGGTCCTGGCGGCGTACGCGGCGCTCCTGCTCGCGACGGCTCCCGCCTGGCCCGACGGCTGGGACGGCGTCGGGTTCGTCGAATCCGTGCGCGACTTCGATCTCGGGCGGTTCCGCCCTCACCCTCCGGGCTACCCTGTCTACGTCGCTCTCTTGCGTCTCGCCGCGCCGCTGGCGGGCACTCCAATGCGCGCGTGCGTGCTGGTGGCCGTAACCAGTGGGCTCGTCGCCGCTCTGCTCGCGTGGGACGCGGCCCGACGATGCGCCGGTGAACGTGCCGCCTGGGCCGTGGCGACTCTAGTCGCTACCGCGCCGAGTGTGTGGCGGGCATGCAATGGCGTGGGAAGCGAGGGGCCGGCTCTCGCTTGCGCCGCAGCGTGCGTCTGGGGACTCGTCGCGGCTGGGCGGGGCGCTCGGAGTACGTCGGCCGCGATTGTGCTCGGGCTGGGCGCCGGCCTGGGGCTCGGCGTCAGACTATCGTGGGCTCCGCTCTACGTCGCGGCGCTCGCCTTGGTGTCGGGCGCCGATCGCAAGCGGGCCTGGACAACCGCAACCGTGGCGAGCGCCACGTGGGCTTTTCCGTTCGTTGCGTGGATCGGCCCCGCGAAGCTCGGCGGCCTTTTCGCCGAGCATTTCGGCGGGCACGCGGCTCACTGGGGCGGAACGGCGTGGACGGAACCGGGCCCGGTCCGCGCGCTCTGGCTCGCGCGCGACATCTTGGTCGACGGCTTCGGCCTCGAAAGCGGAGCGCTCGGGCTCGTGACGACGGCCGTCTTCGCGATCGCGGCGGGCCAGGCGCTTCGCGCGTGGCGCGCTGCAGGCTGGCTGGGCTGGCGCGTGTGCCTCGGCCTCGCGGTTCCCTACCTGATTTGGATTGGTCTCGGTCAAAACCTGCGCGATCAGCCGCGACACGCCCTTCCCCTGGTCGCGCTCCTCGCCGCGGGGCTCGCTCTTCCGGCGGCCGGGTCGCGCAGAGCGTTCGCCGTGGTGGGCGCACTCGCGTGGATGGTATCGCTTCGCACGGCACTCGACGCGTACGAGCGGCGAACAATCCCTCCGCCCGGCCAGCAGCTCGTCGACCTCGCCCGCGAACAGCCCTCGCCTGATCGCTTGACCGTCTTCGGGGTGGCGAGCGTCCGCTTTTTCGAGATGACGGAGCTCGCGTCGCGGGCTCTGGCGGTTGGATCGCTCGGCGAAGCCCGCATGGAGCTGACCCGAGCCAACGAGCTTCCGGCTCGGGTTTGGGTCACCGGCGAAGTCGCCGGTATAGGCGATTCACGTTGGCCTCTCCAGCCGTTCGCCAGGCTTTGCCGCCCGGTGCGCCTCGAACGTGCGAGGCCATGTCTCGACGTCTACGAATGGGCGCTCGGTGCCGGTCGGTGACGCGGTGAAGGGGCCGTGCGAGATCATTTCGCCTGGCTCCGCATTGTTGTGTGTCAGGAAGCCGTCTTCTACACTGCGCCCGGGGCGGGCCGATGACTTGAACCGAAACGAGCGAATGTTTGGATCCGCGCCGTGCCGAAAGAAGGTTTGACCCGTAACAACCACAAGAGGATCCGCTTCGTCCCCAGCGGGCGCGGCGCTCCCGCGATCCGCAGCCGCGGCCAGTACGTCACAGTCCTCGACGACCTTTACCACAAGGTTCTCGGCATGCCTTGGTGGCTGTTTTTCGCGTACGTCACCGCCGGGTGGATCGGGACGAACGTCCTTTTCGCGGCGCTGTACGCGGTCGAGCCGGACTCCGTGTCGAACGCCTCGGGTTTCGAAGACGCTTTTTACTTCAGCGTGCAAACGCTCGCGACAATCGGCTACGGCGCCATGTCGCCCGCGACGCGATACGGCCATCTGGTCGTCGTCGTCGAAGCCTTGGTCGGCACCCTCGGAGTCGCGCTCATCGTCGGCGTCACGTTCGCGAAGTTCGCACGCCCGACTGCGCGCGTTCTCTTCGGCGAGAAGATCGTCGCCCACCTGCGCAACGGCGTGCCCCACCTCGTGTTCCGGCTCGCCAACTGGCGCGGCAACATGGTGGTCGAAGGACAGCTGCGCGTCATTTTGCTCACCCTGGAGAGAACGTCCGAGGGCGACACCATTCGCGTTCCGCGCGAGCTTCCGCTCGTCCGGGACCGCACGGCGCTCTTCGCGCTCACGTGGGTGCCGATGCATCGCATCGACGAGCAGAGTCCGTTCTGGGGCGGCGCCGCCGCCCTCGAACGGCTGCGCGAACAGCGGGCCGAGATCTATCTCGCGTTCATGGGCCTCGACGAAACCATCGGCCAGCCGATCCATGCGCGGCACATGTACCGACTGGATGACATCGTGTGGAATGCAAGGCACGTCGACGTGCTCACAATCGAGGACGACGGAACCCGAACGATCGATTATTCGCTGTTCCACGACGTCGAAGTGTTGGGCGAGCCCTCCGCCATCCCCTGGGTGAGGGCGTAGGCGTGGTAATGTAACGGTGCGGATTGCCCATGACTCGCCGTGACGAAATCGACGCGAACCTCGCGAAGCACTTCGCCTGGACCTTCGTGCCGCCAGGCGACTCCTCGCTCATCCTCGAGCGACTGCGCTTGGTGGAGGCTGCCGCGAGCGAACGGCTATCCAGTCTCGACGACCCGTCCGTTGGCGGCGGTGGAGCCGAGGCCTGGGATGCCGGCGTGCCGCGCGACCCATCCGCGCCGAGCCCCGGTCGGCGAAGAGCGGGTGCGCCCGAACGCGGCAAAGCGCAGGCGGGGTGCCGCGCGCTCGCGGTCGCCGTGGCGCAAACGTGGGCGTCCACGGACGAGCAGGCCTGTTTGCGAGCGACCAAGCGGCTCCTGGGTCGGGCGGATCGACTCGGCGTAGAGCTTTTGGAGATGCGCGACTGGCCGGTCGAAGCCGTGCGCCTCTTGCGCTTGCTCGTCCGGTTCGGCGCGCGGATGACGCGCCGTCAGCGCGAGCGATCGGCCAACGTGGCCACCCTGGTCCCGCTCGACCACCCGGAGGCCGCGGAACTCCTGGTCGAAATGGCGCGAGCGGGCGACCGCGTCATGGCCGACGCTCTCCTCTCCGACGACGAGTGGACGCCCGAAGTCGAAGACGCGGCCGCCCTTTGCGCCCGGTTGGCCGACGTGGTCGAGGAAGGGGCCACCCATGCGTGCCGGGTCGTCGCCATCGAGCTCATCACGCGCCTCGAGGACCGGACCGCGGCGATCCCGGCACTCCGGGGCGCGTTGGCGCTCCCGAGCTTCGCGGTTCGTGCTCGAGCCCTGCACGCGCTGGCGACCGCCGAGCGGCCTGCCGTCGAACCGGGGGACCTGGTCCGAGTGCTGCGCGATCTCGTGGCGCACGCCGTCCCAGATTCGCTCGCCGACGACGATCACGAGGACAACGAGCGCATCTTTTCCGAGGCCGTGCTCGCTGCGCTCGAGCACGTGAGGCCCGACGAGGCGGCCGAGTCGCTGCTCGACTGGATCGACGCCGAGCACGACGCGCTATGGCTCGATGCCGGGTGGGCGACCGAGGCGCTCGCGGTCGCGTTCCCCGAAACGGCAGCTGCGATGGTCGATCATTGGCTCAAGTGCGCGCGCGTGCACGATCGGACCAAGGCGCTCGCTGCGCTCCGGCGGTTACCCGACGAGCTTACCCGGCCGCGGCTCCAGTTGGCCGCGAGCGACCCGGCGCCGTCGGTGCGCGAACAGGCGCGCGAGCAGTGGCTTCAGCGGTTCGGGTCCGTGAGCGCCATCGACGTATCGGCGCTCGTCGGTGCGGGGCTCCTCCAGGCCCCACCCGACGAGCGCTTCCTGTCCCGCCTCGCCGTGATGCAAGGACGCGTGCCCGAGGCGCGCCTCGCCATGGCGCGCGCGCTCCTGGCTGAAGCGCCGGACCCGGAAGCCCTCGTGCTCCTGCTGCAGCTCGGTGGCGACGATACACTGTCCAACGAGCCCCTGGCTCTTCACGTGGGGACGAAAGGCGGAGAGGCCGCGGCGCCGGGCGGCGCGGCGTCGGTCGGCGATGGGGCTCGCCAGGAGTGGGCGCAAATCCTGATCGACAAGTTCGGCGCGCTCGCGGTCGACGGCCTGTGTGCGCTGGCGGAGCGATTCCCGGAGCCGGAGAGCTTCGGGTGGACGCGCCGCCTCGGCGACTTGGTCGAACGAGGGAGCATCCCGCGGGGGCACGCGGGGCCGCTCCGAGCGATGGCAGCTCGTCACGTCGCGTCCGACGACGCGGGGGTGATCGACGATTCGCTCCGGTTGCTCGGCCTCGTCGGGGCGCCCGCCGAGTTGCTCGATCGCGCGCTGGGCCTGGCTCTCGACGTGGACCTCGCCTCGAGCGCGGTGCGCGACCTCGTCGTGGCTTGGCCCGATCGAGCCGTCGACGCTCGTCTCACTTCCGAGATGGCGCTGGCCGTGGCCGAACGCGACTGGGCCCGCGTGCAGTGCGCGGCCTCGGTCGCGCTCGGGCGCGGGTCGCCTGCCGCACGCGTGATCGCCCAGCGCGTGCTCGAGATTGCCGAGGACGACGAGGCGGCGGTCGACGCCGCGGTGGAGTGCGCTTACCGCCTGCGCACTTCGAGAGCGATCGACGACGACTGGGCGCTCGCGGCGCTGGCCCGTCCCGACTCGCCCATCTTCACCG
>JBAULD010001103.1:0-16418 GCA_049578005.1 Polyangiaceae bacterium | reverse complement strand
CGACCCGGGCGCCGGCCTCGATCCGAACGCGCCCGATGATTTTGCTCTCGGGGTCGACCGCACCGAGGATTTCGGGATTCAGCCACGAATCGAGGACGGTGTCGTTCGCGAGCAAGAGGTCGTCTTTCTTCCCCGTGTCGAGCCACCAGGAGCCGACCCGTGCGAACCGGACGCTCCCGCCGCTCGAGAGCAGCTCGCCGATCGCGTCGGTAATCTCGAGCTCGCCCCTCGCGGACGGCCGGATCCGATCGATCGCCGCGAAGATGGTCGGTCGAAAGAAATAGATCCCGACGAGGGCGAGGTTGCTCTTGGGATTCGCCGGCTTCTCGACGAGGCGGACGACGTCGCCCGCGGCGTTGACCTCGGCGACGCCGAAGCTGGAGGGGTTGGGCACCTCCTTCAGCATGACCAGGGCCGAGAGCTCGGGGGACGCACGAAACTCGTCGGCCGCCTGGCCGATCTTCGTTCCGATGAGGTTGTCGCCCAAGAACATGCAGAAGTCGTCTTGTCCGAGCGCCGGTGCCGCGACTTTCACGGCGTGGGCGAGCCCGCCCGGATGCGACTGGACGATGAAATGGAGCCGCGACTTCCAGCGCGATCCGTCGCCGAGGGCCGCCTGCACTTCGCGGCCCGTTTCCGGCGAGACGATCACGACGATGTCGTGGACTCCGGCCTCGGCGAGGTTGTCGAGGACATAAAAGAGAATGGGCCGGTTGGCGACGGGGACGAGCTGCTTGGCGCCCGAGTACGTCAGCGGCCGCAAGCGCGTGCCGGTCCCGCCGGCGAGTACGAGTCCTTTCATGGTTCGGTGGGCCGCTGCGCGATCGTGGGGTGCTCGATGAGGCCGAGGCGTTCACGCCGGTACACGCCCTGCGTGATGCTGTCGCACCAGGCGCGGTTGTCGAGGTACCAGCGGAGCGTCTTGCGAAGACCGGCGGCCAGCGTGTGGCGAGGGCTCCATCCGAGCTCGCGTTCGGCATTTGACGGGTCGATCGCGTAGCGCTCGTCGTGCCCGGGTCGATCGGCGACGAATCGAATCAGGTTGCGATAAGCGGGCGTAGCGACCCCGGGAGGGAGCGGGACGAGCTCCTGGAGGAGGTCGCAGAGCGTCTCGACGAGCGCGATGTTGGACATCTCGTGCCGTCCGCCGATCGCGTACGTTTCGCCCGGCTGACCGCGCTCCAGAACGAGTCGCAGCGCTTCGCAGTGGTCCTCGACGTAGAGCCAGTCTCGGACGTTCCGCCCGCTGCCGTAGACCGGGAGCGTGCGCCCTTCGAGGGCGTTCAGAATCATGAGCGGAATGAGCTTTTCCGGAAACTGCCGGGGGCCATAGTTGTTCGAGCAGTTCGTCGTGATGGTGGGCAGGGCGTAGGTCTTGAAGTACGCGCGGACGAGGTGATCGGCGGCGGCCTTCGAGGCCGCGTAGGGGGAGTTCGGGCGATACGCGCTCGCCTCGTTGAAGTGGCCCGTCGGACCGAGAGAGCCGAAGACCTCGTCGGTGGACACGTGGACGAACCGAAAGGCCGCCGCGCGCTCGGGAGGCAGCCGCGCCACGTGCGCTCGACATGCCTCGAGAAGCTCGAACGCACCGACGACGTTGGTTTGAACGAAGGCGCCTGGTCCCGAAATCGAACGATCGACGTGAGACTCGGCGGCGAAGTTGACGACGGCCGTGACGGCATTCTCGTCGAGAATCGTTTTCACGAGCGCGCGGTCGGCGATGTCCCCCTGGACGAAGACGTGCCGAGGGTCGCGCATGATGGAGTCGAGGCTCTTCACGTTGCCCGCGTAGGTCAGCTTGTCGAGATTGACGATGCGGCGGTCGGCGCGCGACTGCAGGGTAGAGACGACGAAGTTCGAACCGATGAAGCCTGCGCCTCCCGTCACGAGCAGCGTCTCTTGAGGCATCGAGATGCATGATACACTCGCCCCGTGGACCGGCAAGGAGCTGCCCAATCATGTGTTTCGAATACGCAGAAGCGAAATCGATGGTCCGTTCCTGATGTGCGGCATCGCCGGTCTCATTGCGCGCGACGTGGGAGTGGAGCTCGGCGTGGAGACGGTCCAGGCCATGTGTGGGTGGATTCGACACCGGGGACCCGACGACTCCGGCACGACATCGCACGATGGCGTGCACCTCGGAATGCGCCGGCTCGCGATCGTCGATATCGGGGGTGGCCATCAACCGATGGGGACGGAGGACGGGTCTGCGGTCATCGTGTTCAATGGCGAGATTTACAACGCGCCCGAGCTCCGCGACCGGCTCCGGCGCGAGGGCGTGCAATTTCGCTCGCACAGCGATACGGAAGTCATCCTGCGCCTCTACGCGCATGATCCGCGGCGCGTCGAATCTCTCCTTCGCGGTATGTGGGCGTTTGCGATTCACGATCGCGCCAAACAGAAACTCGTTTTGAGTCGTGATCGCTTCGGCATCAAGCCGCTCTTCGTGGCCGACGCGGGGGGCCCTCTGGCATTTGCCTCCGAGCTCCGGTGCTTTTCGCCGATTCGGGGCCAGGACGCGTTTTCGCGACTCTTCCGGCTCGATCCCGGAGCGGCGCACGCTCTTCTGTCGTGGAGCTACGTGCCGGAGCAGGAGACGATCTTTTCGGGCGTGCGCCGGCTGGCCCCGGCCACGCGACTGGAGATCGACTTGGCCAGCGGCCGCCGAACGGAGACCAAATACTGGGAGCTCCACCCTTCGGCCGACGGAGCCCGCGCGCGGTCGATGGACGAGGCGTGCGAGCTGGTCGAGCCTGCGCTCCGGCGTTCGGTCCGAGAGCACCTGGAGTCGGATGTGCCGATTGCCGCATTCGTCAGCGGCGGGATCGACTCGGCGCTCGTCGCGAAATATGCCCTCCAATCGTCACGGCAGCCCATCCAGGCATTCGCCATTGGGTTTCGGGACCGGGCCTTCGACGAAGCCCCGTATGCTCGGGCGACGGCGGACGTACTCGGAGTCCCCATTCACGTCACGTACCTCGACGAGGCCGTTCTCTTGGAACATCTCCCCGACGCGCTGGCCGCGTACGACGAGCCATTCGGGGATTCTTCGAGCCTGGCCACGTTCGTCGTGAGCCGCGAAGTCGCGAAGACCCACAAAGTGGCGCTGGGCGGCGACGGGGGGGACGAAGCCTTCGCGGGGTACCGGAAGTACCGGGTCGTCCGGGCGCGCGAAATCCTCGGCGAAGTACCCATGCTCCGGCGAGCGCTCCGGCGCGGGTGTGGTCTGCTTCCGGAGCACGCAGATCGGACTCGGTGGTGGACGGAAGCGCTTCGCACGGCGCGCCGCTTTGCCCAAGGGATGCAGGAAACCGACGCGGATGCGTACGTCGCGCTCACGCAGGTCGCGAGCCTGGCGAAAACGGCTCCGCTGATAGCGCGGCCGGAGCTCGCCGAGCGATTCGTCGACGCCATGAGGACCCGGTATGCGCGCACCCCGGGGTCCCAGCTTCAGCGGCATCAGCGCTGCGACTTCGCCAACCCCCTCCCCAACGACATGCTCACGAAGGTGGACCGTGCGAGCATGCGCTGCAGCTTGGAGGTTCGCGTGCCCTTCCTCGACCACGAGCTGGTGGAGCTCGCGGCCGGGTTGCCTCGCGCCTTTACGGCGGGCCACGGCGGAAAGGGCGTCCTTCGGGCCCTCCACGGGCGCTCGTTCGGCGGGCGTTTGGCTCGGCGGCGCAAGCACGGTTTCATGGTGCCGGTCGAGCGATGGCTTCGGTCCAGTCTCGACAGCGTGTGCGAAGAGCTCTTTTCGAAGGCCCGCATCGAGCGCCACGGGCTCCTCCGGAGCGATACCTTCGCGAACGGCCGCTGGCGGCAATGGGCCCGCACCGAGCCGCAGCTGCTCTGGCACGCGTTCTCCCTGGCCGCTTGGTGCGAGCGCACGTTCGAATCCGAAGACTCGGTCTCTGCGCTCTTCGCGCGATCGGCGCCCACGCGAACGTGACCGTTGAGCTGTTACACCTCAGTCAAGCGCGTCCCGCTCTCGTTTCACGCCCCTTGTTTGCTTCGCCGAGCTGCCTCCAGCAACTCTAGGTCTCGCCGATCTCGCTCCCGTCCGGCCGCCTTCTTCGAGGCAACGAGGTCGTCGAACGCGATGATCGAGACGGGCACTCCATCCCATTGGACCGTCACGCGTCGTGCGTACGCGTCGCCGAACACCACGCCGTCCACGCGGCGCAAGATGTCGATCCGGACCGGCGAGGCTCCGAGGAAAAGAAACTCATCGGGGCCGAGCCCGCGAATTGTATCGACGATGTCGCCCGGAGCACCGAACCTTGCCAGCGCGCGGGCGACGGCATCCAGGTTCTCTTTCGACGGCCCGATGAAGAGGTCTAGGTCCTTCGTGAACCGCGGCTCGGCGTGATAACCCACCGCCCAGCCGCCCACGACCAAGTATTCAGCGTTCGTGTCGGCCAACGCCGAAAGTAGATCCTTGAAATCGGGGTGAAGGTCCATGCTTCCCTTCGATTATCCATGCCTCGACGATGGCGTCCCACATCGCCTGGAGCTTGGACGACGGTTCCGCCTCGGCCCAGAACTTTAGTCCCTTCTGTTCAAGCTCTTCGAACGACCGGGCGGCTCCCCCGCTCCACGTCAACCGGCGGTGGGCCGCCCGCGTTTGCGCATCTGTTACCGGCACCATCAAATTCTAGCACACCCCGTCGCCGTGGCTGCCGAACGACGAACGTGCTACTTCCCGCCTGAAACACGGAGCAGATCGCGTGACCAGATACGGCGCCCACGAAGCCGCGCCGCAAGAAATCGGCGCCGACGCCGCGAAGATCAAGAAGAATAGACTCCTCGAGGAGATCTATCGCGACTTCTACGCGCGCATCTCGAGCGAAATCCCGCCGCACGAGTTTCCCAGGACATTGGAGCTCGGATCGGGCGGGGGCTTCTTCAAAGAGCTCGCGCCCCATGTCACGACGAGCGAGTGCGTGAGCGTGCCCGGGATCGAGCGCGTCCTCGATGCGTGCCGGATCGAAGAAGCCTTCGGCGAGGGGGAGCTCGATGCGATCTGCGCCCTCAACGTCTTTCATCACCTCCCCGACGCCGCCGCTTTTCTGCGCGGCGCCTCGCGCGTCCTCCGCCCGGGCGGCAAGATCGTGCTCGTCGAGCCTTGGTTTACGCCGGTGGGACAGCTCTTTCACCGCGTGATTCACCATGAGCCCTTCGTGGACGACCCGAACTTTTGGGGGGTCGTGGGCGAAGGCCGGATGACCGCGGCGAACACGCGCCTGCCGACGAGCGTGTTCCGCGATTCGGACGAGCGCTTTCGTCGCGAGTTCCCTGCGCTCCGCGTCGTGAAGCGCGAACCGTTTCACAAGTGGCTTTACCTGCTGAGCGGCGGTCTCAAGCTCAACACACACGTTCCTCGGCCGCTCGCGCGGAGGCTCGTGACCTGGGATCGGCGATTTTCCCTTGGAAACGAGCTGCTCGGCGTCTTTGCGCTGGTCGTGGTCGATCGGATTTGATCGCGCGGGGGGCTCGAGAGCCTCGTCAGGCGAACTTGATCTTTCGCGCGGCGAGCGCCGTCATCCGGAGCAGCAGCGCCCCGTCGCGGAACCGCGAGATGTTCGTCTCGCCGTAGACTCGACTCTTGTAGCGGACGGGAATCTCCATGATCTTGAGGTTCAGTTTTCGGGCCCCGAAGATCAGGTCGAAGTCTCCGAACGGGTCCAATTCTCCGAAGTACCCGCGCCTCTTGGCCAGCCGCTCGTAATCGCTTTTCCAGATCACTTTGGTCCCGCACAAAGTGTCTTTCAGGGCTTGGCCGAGCAAGAACGAAAACGTCTTGGCGAAGAACGCGTTGCCGGCCTTGTTGAGGAATCGCATCGCCTCGTCTTCCATCGGGTACACCATGCGTGTCCCGTGGACGTAGTCGGTCAGGCCGCTGGCCATCGCGTGGTAGAACTTCGGCAGCTCCTCCGGCGGAACGGTCAGATCCGCGTCGAGGATCATCAGCATGCTTCCGGTCGCCTTTTCGAAGCCAAGGCGAACCGCGTCGCCTTTTCCTTTCCCGGACTGGCGGAAGGCGCTGAGCTGGAGAGGTCCCCGGTAGGACGCGATCGCATTCTGGATCTCGTTCCACGTGCCGTCGGTCGATCCGCCCTCGACGAAGACGATTTCGGTCTTCGCGCCCATGACCGGAGTCCGTGCGATGGCGCCGGCGATGTTCTTGGCCTCGTTGCGCGCCGGCACGATGACCGAAACGCTGGGGTTCGCCTCTCGGTGCACTCTGCGGCGGCGAAGGACGTACGTGCGGTAGAGCGAGCCGTACCGGAACGGGGGAAACTGAGCCACGAACTTGTTGAGCGACGGGATGTCGAACGGTACGAGGATTCGATCCTCGTAATAGACCGGCTCGAGCCCGGACAAGGAGAACAGATTGTGGAGCGTGCTTTCCGAGAACCAGTTCTCCGGCGGAGAGGGTTCGATTAGCCCGAGCCGCGTGGCGGCGGCGAGCGGCAAGCCCCAGAGGAAGTTGAAGCACGTGAGATAAATGCGACCGTCCTCGGCGAGGTGCGAAACGAGCTGGTCGAGCATGGCCTGCACGTCGGGGATCGAGTGGAGCAGGCGGTCGCAGACGATTGCGTCGTAGCGCGCGCGAGACTTGAACGTGAGCACGTCGGCGAGGCCGAGCCGCATGGCGGGGTCGCGCCGCTGCGAGGCTTGAATGGCCTCGGGGAGCACGTCGATGCCGTCGCGAACCTCGTTTGGCAGCGCCGCGAGCACGTGTCCTCCGCCGACACCCACTTCGAGCACCCGCGTGTCTTCCGGGATGAGGCGGCGCATGACGCCGCTGATGTCGGAGCGGAGATAACGGCGCCGAGCCACGAAGCGGGGCTCATCTTGGAGAAGTGCGACGAAGTATTCCCGCCATTCGGGCGGCAGCGCCACGTTCCAAGCCGCGATGTCACTCGCCGCCGTAGCGTCCCCGTTGAGCGTTTGAAGGTGCGAAGAGACCATGGGTAAGAAAGACTTTGCCGAAGAGCTCACAGAGTTGCAGTTTAGTGTAGGGGGCGTCGGCGGCCCGAAAAAACCTTCGCTCGCGAATTTTCCAGTTGCGTTCGCGTTCCGTGCTGGCCCGATGGTTCCGCGTGCGCTACCAACGCCCCGGCGAGCGCGAGGCATGTGCGGAATCTTCGGGGCGCTATTCACGGCAGCAGGCGAGCCCGTGGATATCGATCGAACATTGCGCGTGCTTCGGCACCGGGGACCCGACTCCCGGGGGGTGTTTCGGTCCGAAGACGCGGTCCTCGCCCACACGCGGCTGGCCATCGTCGATCTGAGCGAGGGCGGTCATCAGCCGATGGCGAGCGCCGACGGGCGATACGTCACGGTATTCAACGGCGAAATCTACAATCACCACGACCTTCGCCGCGACCTCGAGGGCCGAGGCGCCCGATTTCGCTCGAGGTCCGACACGGAAGTCATCGTGGAAGGGTACGCCCACGGCGGTGAGCGCTTTCTCGAGCGCCTCGACGGGATGTTTGCCCTGGCGGTGTTCGATTGCCTCGATCGACGTCTCGTGCTCATGCGCGATCGAACTGGCAAAAAGCCGCTCTTTTATACGGCGCGATCGGGCTCGTTTCGGTTCGCTTCGGAGATCCGTGCGCTCTTGGCGTCGGGGTTCGCGACGGACATCGACGTCGCCAAGCTGCCTCTTCTCTTGAGCCTCGGATACGTTCCCGCGCCCGATACCCTCTACGCCGGAGTCCGGCAGCTCCCGCCCGCGTCGATCTTGAGATTGGAACCGGGGAAGGAGCCCGCGATTCGAGAGTATTGGGCCCCCCGCTTCGACGGCCCGCGGCTGACCGTGTCGCCCGACGTGGCGCAGCGCGAGGTCCGTCGATTGGTCGACCAGGCGGTGCAGCGGCGCATGGAGTCGGACGTTCCCCTGGGCGCGTTTCTCTCCGGAGGCATCGACTCGACGATCGTGGTCGGCCTGATGGCGCGTGCGTCGACCCGGCCGATAAAGACGTTTTCGATCGGCTTTTCGGGCGATCGTCGGTTCGACGAAACCGACTTCGCCCGACTCGCGGCGTCGGCGTTCTCGACCGACCATACCGAGTTCATCGTCGACCCGAGCTCCTTCGATTTGATCGATCCGCTCGTGGAAGTCCACGACGGACCCTTTGGGGACGCGTCCGCAATCCCCACGTCGATCGTCTCCAGGCTCGCTCGGGCGCACGTGACCGTCGCGCTCGGCGGCGACGGCGGCGACGAGCTCTTTTGCGGTTACGCGCGCCTCCTCGCGGCCGAAGCGGGCGACCACGTCCCGGCCCCGGTCCTCCGCGCGGCGGTTCGCCTGACGGCTCTCGTCTCGGATTCCGGATCGCCGCGGTCGTTCGCTCGCCGGGCGAAACGAATGGTGGCGGCCCTTTCGCTTCCGCTGCCCCAAAGGATGCTCCGCTGGCAGTCTTTCTTCGTCGACGACCTCGAAGGGCTGATGCGAGCCGATCTGCTCGAACGAGTAGACCCCGCCGCCGCGGCCCACTGGATAGACGGCGTCGCGCGCCGTTGCGGCGACGCCTCGCCTCTGGCGACGGCGCTCGGAATCAACTTCTTGTCGTACTTGCCCTACGATTTGCTCGTCAAAGCCGACCGCGCCGCCATGCTGCACAGCCTGGAGCTGCGGTCGCCATTTCTCGATACCGCCCTCGTCGAGTACGTCACGGCCCTGCCCGACGGCATGAAGAGGCGCGGGCTCACGAGCAAGTGGATTCTCCGGCGAGCGTTCGCGGATCTCGTTCCCCAGGCGATTGCGCGACGAAGCAAGATGGGCTTCGGGGCGCCGCTCGGCCGCTGGTTCCGCGCCGGTCTGCGAAGTTATGTGCGCGACACGTTCGGCCCGTCCGCGCGTCTCTACCAGTACGTTCGCCGCGAGTTCGTGAGCCGCCTTCTCGACCAGCACGAATCCGGACTCCACGACCACGAGTACAAGCTCTGGCTCCTCATCACGATGGAGCGTTGGCTGCAGCTCCTTCCAACCTGGTGCTAGCGGCATAGTCGGTGGTATGTTCTCCCACACTCGCATGCCGTCGCGAGGTCGCGAATACAAGCCCGGGGAGCGCCTTGCGGGAACCGTGTACGAGGTCGTTCGCCTCATCGGTTCCGGCGGGATGGGGACTGTCTACGACGTCGAGGATACGAGCATCGGCAAGCGATACGTCCTCAAGACGCTGCACCCGCAGCTCGGGGCGCGCGAAGACGTCGCTCGTCGAATGCGGAAAGAGGCGCGCACCCTCGCGCGATTGAACCATTCGAACATCGTCGAAGTGATCACAGCGGGCGTCACCGGCGACGAGCTCCGCCTCCCGTACTACGTGATGGAACGGCTCAACGGGCAATCGCTCCGCGTGGTGCTCGAAAAGAAGGGGCGGCTCGAGCTCCCCCACGCCTATCACATCGGGATCGATCTCCTCGATGCGCTCGATCATGCCCACGACAAGGGCGTCATCCATCGCGACGTGAAGCCGGACAACATCTTCCTTCACCGCACGAGCGCGGGTGTGACGGTCACCAAGCTCCTCGACTTCGGAATCTTGTCGCTGCTCGATGCCAGCGTGCGCGACACCGGCAGCCGCTTTCTCGGCACGCTCCGTTACGCGGCTCCCGAGCAGTTGAGGGGCGAGAAGCCGACGGCGAAAGTCGACCTCTACGCGGCGGGCTTGGTGCTCTACGAGATTCTCGCCGGCTGCGGCCCATTCGACGACGAGCCCGATCCCCACGCCGTCGGAGCCGCGCATTTGCACAAGCCGGCCCCGGCGCTGTCGTCCTTCGTCTCCGTCGCGCCCGAGCTCGAAGCGCTCGTCATGTCCGCGCTCGCCAAAGAGCCCGACGCGAGGCCGCGCGACGCGTTCTCGTTCGCCGCCGACCTTCGAAGGTTCAAGCGCGCCCAATTGGTCCGCCCGAGAGAGTCGACGGAGGACCGAGCCACGGCCGCGGCGGTCATCGGCGCCGAATCGGCGCCCTTTGTCGACGTGAGGGTACCGTCGTCGGACGGGCCCTACGTCATTTCTCCGGCGCGCGACGCCCGGCCACCCAACCAGACGAGCTTTCCGAGAACGACGGTCCGTGGCGTCACGGCGCGGAGCCTCCCCGCGCCGCTCGGGGGTCCGGACACGGGCGCGCCGACGGTGACGACGCCCGACGCGATCGACCGAAGCGCAACGACGAATAGCCTCGCGCCCGACACGATCGCCTCGCCCAAGCACGGGACCGTCGCATTCGAGCTCGGACCCCGCGATCGGTCGGCGATTGCGGCCCCGCTGGCGCCCGCGTCGGTGGGCGACGCGCATCTGCAATGGCCCGACGAGCGCACGTCGGCGACGAGCGAAGCTCGCCAGGTTCAGACGCTGTCGGTCGCCGCGCCCGGGTCCCTTCGTTCTACGGTGAGGCTTGCGGGCGTGGCCGCGTTCGGCGTGCTCGTTCTTGCCGGGATTCTGCTCTTCGTCTGGCGGCCGTTCGCGAAGGGGCCGCGAGAGGCCGTGGCCGCGGGGGAAGCCGCGACGAGGACGCCTACACCCCTCCGGACGGGCAGCGCGGCGGTCGCCGCCACGCCAGCGTCGGCTTGGGCCCCCGGAGAACCACTCGCGCCTGGCCCGTCTGCCCTTGCCGGCCAGGAAGGAGAGCCGGCCTCTCTTTCGCCGGCCCCCATCCCGGTCCGCCCGAAGCCGCGCGCCGCGGCGTCTGCCAGTGCGAAGCCGCGGCCCCCCGCCGTCCGGGCCGACCGGCCGGGTCCCGGATTCTGAAGGGATCACCTCGGGCGCATCCGAGGCGCAGGCTTGGTCGGGTCTTCGGGCCAGGAGTGCCTCGGGTAGCGGCGCATCAGCTCTTTGCGGACGGCGGGGTAGTGCCGCTGCCAAAAACCGGCGAGGTCGGTGGTCACCTGCACGGCGCGTCCGTTCGGGGCCAAGAGCTCCAGCACGAGGGACGCCCGGCCGCCGAGACGCGGTCCATCGGTCATCCCGAAGAAGTCTTGGAGGCGCGACGCAATGCGCGGCGGTTTTCCGGGCTCGTACTCGACGGAAACCGAGCGGCCGCCGGCCAGCGTGATCCGCTCCGGGGCGAAGCGGTCGATGTCGCCCGCGCGTCCGCCCATGGAAGCTCGGAGCGCATCCAAGAGCCCCGCCTCGCGAAGCTCGGCAAATGTCGTCCGTCCGTGACAGAGCTCCACGAGCGTCGCGCGGACCGTCTCGTCGTCGGGCGCCGGGATCGATGGATCGACGGACGACGCATAGCGCGCCCGAGCGAGCCATCGGTCGAGAGTTCCTTCCGCCGCGAACGTCCCCGCTCCCGCGGCGAGCGCGGCTTGGGCCAGGACGCGCGCGCTCTCGTCGGGGGTGGGTTCGGCCTTGTCCGACTCGTGGAGCACGAGCCCCTCCCAGGCGATGGATTCGCGCGTCCGCACTCGCTGGCTCTGAGCGTCCCAGGAAACGTCTCGCCGCTCGCGAACGTCGCGTGGAAATAGGTCGATGAGCCACTCGGGTTCGATGCCGCTCGCGAGCCGGACGACGACGGCGCCCCGTGCGCCCTGCGCTCGCTCCTCCGCGTCGAGCGCGACCATCCACTCCGCGTCTCGGACGACGCTCGTCTCGGCGAGCTCCGCCGATCCACCCGTCGCGAGCGCGACCTGTCGTCCCCCCGCGCGAACGCGACGGGCGACGCGATCGGGATACCCGGCAAGGAGCGCCATCCCGAGCGCCTCTTCGACGTTGGTCGGAGCGTTCGCGCGCCGGCGGTCGCACGCGCGCAGGAGCTGGGACGCTGCGCGCGCCGCGGCACGGGTCGCTCCTGCGTCGAGGTCGGCCGCCCGTACGGAGCCGGCCGAAAAGCGGGACTCCTCGACTTCGCGAAACCGGTCGACCAGGGCCCCGATATCCGAGCGTTCGGTCGGCTCGTCCTGGACGCGGCCGGGGCCGAACCGCTGCCGGCTGGACGCCCGGATGTCGCCTTCGGCCAAGATGGCCGCGGCGATGCACGCGTCGTCGGCCACCCCGCGCCGCTCTCCCTCGACGACGACGCGGGCGATTCGCGGGTGGACGGCGAAACGGAGCATCGATCGCCCGGTTTCGGTGACCGATCCGCCTTCGTCGATGGCGTCGAGTCGCACGAGAAGCTCTTCCGCGGCTCGGACGTGCGGCTCGGGAGGGGCTTCGAGCCACGGCACGTTCCAGACCGTTCGTTCGTCGCCGTCGATCGGAGCGAGGGTCGCGATCTCGAGCCGCGTTTGGGCGAGGTCGAGTCGCCGAATCTCCGGCGCGTCGTGCTCCGGCCTCGAGTCGTAGTCGGCGCGGGTGTAGAGCCGCAGACATCTTCCGGGACGGGTCCGACCTGCCCGCCCGGCCCGCTGCACGGCAGACGCTCGACTCACCTTCTCGACTCGCAGGCGAGGCAATCCCGACCAGGGCGCCTGCGACGCGACGCGCGAAAGCCCCGAGTCGACGACGGCGAATACGCCCTCGATCGTCACCGAGGACTCCGCCACGTTCGTCGACAGGATCACCTTTCTCCGGTCGGCACGAAGGAGCGCCTGGTCCTGTTCTTGGGGCGACAGGTCCCCGTGCAGCTGTACGACGAGCAAGTTCGCGTCGGCCGCGATCTTCTCGCACGCCTCCCGCGCGCGACGGATCTCGCCCGCGCCAGGGAGGAACACGAGCACGTCGCCCTCGAGGCCCTCGGCGACCAGGCGGCGCACGGCCGACGCAACCTGCGACGCGAGCGGGCGGTCGTCGGGGGAGGGCAAGTGGTCGACGGCCACGTCGAACCGCCGCCCTTCGGAGCGCAGGACCGGCGCGCCGAGGTAGGAGGCGAGCGCCTCCGTGGCAAGCGTGGCGCTCATCACGACCACGCGCAGGTCGGGGCGGCGGCTACGCCGCAGCCGCTCGACGAGCGCAAGGGCTACGTCGCCCTGCAAGTGGCGCTCGTGGAACTCGTCGAGGACGACGATCGAAACGCCCCCGAGGTCCGGTGAGCTCAGGAGCTTGCGCCCGAGCACGCCCTCGGTGACGAACCGGATGCGCGTCCGGGCGCTGGTCACGTCTTCGAAGCGCACCTGGTAGCCGACCGTCTCTCCCACGCCCTCCCCGAGTTCTTCCGCGACGCGGCGCGCGGCGAGGCGGGCGGCGAGTCTTCGCGGCTCGAGCACGACGATCTCGCCGGCGGCGATGCCGGCGTCGAGCAGCGCGCGCGGGATTCGGGTCGTCTTGCCCGCGCCGGGCGGCGCCTCGATGACGAGCGTCGGGTGGGCGCGCAGCGACGTGACGACGCGGGGTAGAAGCGGGTCGATCGGGAGGGGGTGCATCGCCTACGTTTCGCGTTCCTGTATTAAGGCAATCATGCGCGTGCAAGCCGATGTTCCTCTGGCGCCGCTCACGACGCTCCGCCTCGGAGGTGCCGCGTCGCGCATGGCGGAGGCGGAGCGCGAACAAGACGTCGCGGACGCTTCGCGGGAGGCGCAAGCCCGCGGCGAATCGATGTTCGTGCTCGGCGCGGGGAGCAACGTAGTCGTGCCCGACGAGGGGTTCGCCGGCATGGTCCTGCGCATGAGGACGCGCGGCATCGAATCGCGGAGCGAACCGGGGGCCGTCGTCGTCGACGTCGCCGCGGGGGAGAACTGGGACGATCTCGTCGCCCGTGGGGTCGATGAGGGTTGGTGCGGTATCGAAGCCATGAGCGGAATCCCGGGGTGGGTGGGCGCGACGCCCATCCAGAACGTCGGCGCGTACGGCCAAGAAGTGCGCGATACAATCGTGGCGGTGCGCGCGTACGACCGCACGAGCCACGGGTTCGTCGAGCTGCGGCCGGACGAGTGCCACTTCGGATATCGGAGCAGCGTCTTCAAAGGCAGCCGGCGCTGGATCGTCACCGGCGTGCGATTCGCGTTCGCCCGCGGACACGAGGCGCCCGTTCGGTACGCCGACCTTGCGCGCTCGCTGGCGGTCGACGAGGGGGCGCGCGCGCCCCTGCGTGCCGTGCGCGAAGCGGTGCTCTCTCTGCGCCGCGCAAAGGGCATGGTGCTCGACCCGGCCGATCCCGAGTCGGTGAGCGCCGGATCGTTCTTCGTCAATCCCGTGGTCGACGCTTCGACGCTCGCGGCGGTGGCGGCGCGCGCGGGGGCGGCTCCGCCGAGCTTCCCCGCCGGCGCCGGGAAGTACAAGATAGCCGCGGGCTGGTTGATCGAGCGGGCCGGCTTCGTCAAAGGGTGGGGCCCCGGGCGGGTCGGAGTTTCCCGCAAGCACGCGCTCGCGCTCGTTCACCGCGGGGGCGCGACGACCGCCGAGCTCCTGGCGCTCGCCCGCACCATTCGAGACGGGGTCCGGGCCAGCCTAGGCGTAACCCTCGTGCCCGAGCCGGTCCTCGTGGGCGGCTCATGGGAAGAGCGCGGCTTGTAGCGCCAGAAGCGCCGCCACGACGCCCACGGCGGGACCGAGGGCGCGTGCGCATCGCTCGACGTGCCGCCGCGCGACCAAGAAGGCGACGAACGCCGCGATGCCTCCCGCGTAACACACCGTACACACCCGCCAGAAGTAGCCGGCGTGTGCGCTCCATACGACCGAGGCGGGGTTCGGCTCCGCGTAGAGGGCGAACTGGAGCGAGCGCACGACCGCGTAGGCCCCGACGGCCACGGCGAGGCCCCATCCGAACGAGACGGCGAACGGGACGAAGCGCTCCCCCGTGCGTTTCATGGAGCGCGTCCCTCCTTGAAATCGACGACGCGCGGACATTCGGGGTCGGGGCCGAGACCGCCGCCGATGAACGAGGCGACGACTTTGCATCCTCCCTTGCACACGGTCCGAAGGGGGCATGAAGCGCACGGCTCGGAGGGGCCTTCGACGTAAGCCCTCCAGCGGGCGAGCTCGGGGTCGACCGCGTACTCGCGGGCCAGGTCCGTGCTCGACAGGTCGGTGGCCCGGGCGAAGCTGCAGGGCGCCACACGTCCGTCGACCGTCACCGCCGCGAGCGAGCCCGCCGCCTCGCACCCCATTACGCCGAACCGAGCGAGGAGCGCAGGGTCGCGCACCATGGCCTCGTCAGCCGAGAGGAACGCGACGAGAGCGCAATCGATCCGAACGTGGAAGTCGCCCTCCCCGCACAGGTCGCGCGTCAAGGCGCGGAGCGTCGGCGCGAGCGATCGCGCTTGGTCGGGCGACAATCGCCGGGCGAAGTAGTCGAGGGAGGCGGCGCGACCAGCGGGCTTGTAGCGCAGCAGCTGAGCCTCGCATGCACCGAGCGATCGCGCTCGGGCAAGCGTCTCGCCGAGCTTTCCGAAGGTATCTCTCGTCAGCACCACGTTGACGCCGACGCGTACTCCCGCCGTCGCGAGACGCTCGATCGCTTGCTCCGCCGACGAGCTCCCGTCGAAGCCACGCACCCGCGCGTACGTCTCGCCGCTTCCGTCGTAGCTCACGTTCACCTGAGCGAATCCGCGCAGCTTTTCGGCGCGACCTTCAGTGAGCCCCAGGCCGCTCGTCGTGAGCACGGGCGTAATCCCGCGCGCCGCTGCCGCCGCGGCGAGCGCTTCGAGGTCGTCGCGCGTCGTCGGCTCACCCCCTCCGAACGCGACCGTGAACACCCCCGCGTCGCGCAAGGCGTCGAGCCGGCGCTCGATGTCATCGCGCGACGGCTCGAGCCCGTTGGGCCGCGCGTCGATGTAGCATCCTTCGCAGCCCGCGCCGCATCGTGCGGTGACCGCCAGGTGGACTTCCAGCGGGGGGCTCGCGCCGGAGGGGTGCTTCCAGGCATCGCCCCCGTCCAGCCCGAGAGCGGTCACGCCGTCGCGGTCCAGGGCGACAATCGCCGCCGCCGACTCGAGCTTCACCCACGCTCCCCAGGGTTCGAATCGGACAATCACGTCGGCGGCTCTTCGCGCTTGTCCGGGGCCGATCGCGCCCGGGGCGGCGAGGACACACGGACGGGCTCTTTTGCCAGCGCCGCAACGACCGCCGCGAAGACCGCGGCTCCGACGGTGGCCGTGGCGAAGAGGGTGTCGACGACGCTGCCGATGCTCGAGCAGTTGGCGCCGTGTCCCAGACGCACGCATCGCACGTGCTCGCTCAAGGCCTCCGGATCGCGGGGAGGCGGGGAGGGCGGCGCGGCGTCGCTTTGATCGCCGGGGACGCGAGGCGTGCACTCGCTCGATGCGCTCACAGGCCGAAGCCTTCGAGGTAGTCGGGACTGGCGGCGTCGAGAAGGATGAAGGCGGCCGCCAGAACGGTGGCGCCGCAGAAGAGGGCGCGGGCGAGCCGCGCCGGGGCCCGGTTCGATCCGGCGGCGCTCCACGCGCGGGCGACGAAGACGAGCGGCAGGGTTCCCGCTCCGAGCAGCAGGAACGGAGCCGCGTTGCCGGATTCGTACCGAGACGCCAGCAGTCCTCCGGCAAGGCCCACGAACGCCACGAAGGGCAG
>JBAULD010001102.1:0-9949 GCA_049578005.1 Polyangiaceae bacterium | reverse complement strand
GTATATGGGTGGGGGTTTCTCAATCCCAAGGGCGGATTCTTTGCCGAATACGCTGTGCTGCCGCAGGACGAGGTGTCGTCCGTCCCCGATACGCTCTCTCAGCGCGAAGCCGGCGCGCTCGCCGTGGACGGGCTGACGGCGCTGGCAGGCCTGGACCTGCTCCGGATCGAGGCGGACCAGGCGCTGATGATCCTCGGCGCGAGCGGGGGAGTCGGTCACCTCGCGCTGCAACTCGCGAAACGTCTGGGCGCGCGGGTCCTCGCCCTAGCGTCGGGCGACGATGGGGTGAGCCTCGCGAGGCGGCTCGGGGCGGACGAGGTCATCGAAGGCCACAGCCGCGATTCCGCCGCGAAGGCGCGCGCGTTCGCGCCGGGCGGTCTCGATGCAGCGCTTTTCCTGGCGGGGTCGAACGTCGACGACCTACTGGGGCTCGTTCGTCGGGGCGGGCGCATCGCGTATCCCAACGGCATCGAGCCCGAGCCAAGCCCCCGCCCCGGCATCGCCGTCGAAGCGTTCGACGGTTACCACGGCCGCGAAGCGCTCGACCGCCTCAACCAGCTCGTGAACGCAGGGCCGTTCCATGTCGAGGTGAGCCGCATCTACGCGCTGGAGGACACGCCGCACGCGTTGCGCGATGTGAAGAGGCACCACCTGGGCAAGCTTGCGGTGCACGTACGCTGAGAGCCTCCTCACGTACGGCTCCACGACAATCGCGACGCTCCAGTTGTCGAGAGCGACGACGGGACACGGCGATCGAACACGCGCGACGTCGCTCTTCGAGCGCGAACTGGCGACCGGTGTCCACGAAGACGTGCGATAACTCGCGTTAGAGGATCGACCGTATGACTCCGCCGTCAACCCTGAGGGCCGCCCCGTTCGTCGCCGAGGCGGCAGCGCTGCACACATAGACGATCAGGTTCGCGACCTCTTCGGTGGTCGCGAACCGCTTGAGCAGCGAGCTGGGGCGCGCGTGCGTGAAGAACTCGCGCTCCATGGTCTTCGCGTCGGTGCCTCGGGCGGAAGCGAGATCGTTCACGAACTGCCCGACCCCTTCCGAGTAGGTCGGCCCTGGAAGAACCGAGTTCACCGTCACGCCGCTGCCTGCCGTCAGCTCGGCGAGGCCCCGCGCGACCGCAAGCTGTGCCGTCTTCGTGGTCCCGTAGTGGATCATCTCCGCCGGGATCTGCACTGCCGACTCGCTCGCCACGAAGACGATTCGCCCCCAGCCAGCCTTGAGCATCGAAGGGAAATAGGCGCGGCTCAGACGCACGCCACTCATCACGTTCGTCTGGAAGAATCGGAGCCAGTCGTCGTCGGTGATCTCCGCAAATGCTTTCGGTTCGAAGATACCCGCGTTGTTCACGAGCACATCCACCGTCGGTGCCGCGCGGAGGATGGCGCCTACCCCGTCCACCGTCGAGACATCGCCAGAAGCGCTCGAAACCTTCGCGCCCGGTACAGCAGCGAAGACCCGGGCACATGCGCGTTCCACGCGCTCGCTGCTCCGCCCATTCAGGAAGACGTGGACTCCTTCGCGAGCGAGTCCAACGGCGGCGGCGAGGCCGATGCCGCCGGTCGAGCCAGTGACGAGCGCGGTCTTTCCGGCGAGGCCGAGGTCCATGGGGGGCTCCTCCGCGTAACACTATAATGGTCGGGGGCGGCCTATCGAAAGGGGGTTACCGCGTGCACGATCCATGTCGACCCGTAGCCAGCACGGACGGCGACCACGCTCATTGTTTGCCTCACTCAGTCCGCTCGAAGCGCCTCGATGGGATCGAGCCTCGACGCCTTTCGCGCCGGGAGGAAGCCGAAGATAAGTCCCGTTGCAACCGAGAACGCCAGCGCCAGGGCCACCGCCAACGGCGGAATGGGGACCTGCCATCCAAGGGCATGCGCGATGAGCGGCGCCATCCCGACGCTCAAAGTTACCCCGATGGCGCCACCTAGCGCCGTCAGGAGGACCGCTTCGGCAAGAAACTGCGCTTGCACAGCCCAGTCGGGGGCACCGACGGCAAGACGCACACCGATTTCGCGCGTACGCTCGACTACCGATGCCAGCATCACGTTCATGACGCCGATGCCGCCGACAAGTAGCGACACCGACGCGATGCTGACGAGTAGTGCCTCCAGTGTTCTACTGGCGTCAATCTCCACCTTAATCAGCTCCTCCGGATGACGGATGTTGAAGTCGTCGTCCTGCTCGGCACCGAGGCGATGCCGCTGGCGAAGCAGTCCCTGAATCTCTTCAACCGCGGTCGCAATGTCTTCGGGACGTCGGGCTGAGAGGAGCACGTCGTCGAGCCAGACTTGGCCATTGCCTCGGATCTTCTTGAAGCCCGTCGTGTAAGGGACGACCAGCGTGTCGTCCTGGTCCGAGCCGTTAGCCGACTGGCCCTTGGGGGCGAGCAGGCCGACGATTCGAAATGGTTGCGACCCGATGCGAACGACCTGTCCTACCGGGTCCCGGTCTCCGAAGAGCTGGCGGTGCACGGTCTCCCCGATCGCACACACGTTGGTGGCGCGCTCAACGTCGTCGGCGTTGAATGCGCCCCCCGATGCGAAGGTCCACCTCTTGATATCGAAATACTCGGGCGACACGCCGCGCCAGTGTGTCGTCCAGTTGCTCGCCTCGCCGACCACCACCAGCGTCCCGTCAACGTTGGGGGTCATGCGGCGGACTTCCGGCACTTCGCGAGCGATTGCCTCACCGTCTTCAAGTGTCAGGTTCCGCATCCCAAACGTTCCCGTGCGCACGCCACTGACGGATCGGGTCCCCGCCTCGACCCACACGAGGTTGTCGCCAAGCTCGTGGAGCTGAGCGGTGGCGCGCGCAGCTCCGGCCCCGCCGATCGCGATGACCCACACCACGGACGCCACCCCAACGGAGATCCCCAGCGCACTGAGAACGGTCCGTGTCATGTGACGCGCCAACGATCGGCAAGCTTGGAGGAGCAGCGCGGCGGGAGAAAGCACGGACGCCCTACGTCTAGCGGAGCGAACGGCGGCGGCGTTTCGGCAAGATGCCGCATAGCCCCAAAAGAGCGACCTCGGACTCACGCGGCGTTTCGTTCATAGAAGTTGAGGAGTCCGCCAGCCGTTCGCGGCGACGGATGGGACCAGGATCGTCGGAAGGACCGACCCAAGGACGTAACGATGACCCTACGCGAGTTGACGTAAGTGCGCGTGAACAGGTTGTGATTGGGGCCAAACAAAATGCACTCGGCAGCCTCGCCCGGCCGCGTCCTCGTGTCCCTTCACGTCTCCCCTTGACCGAATCGTGGGACATCGCGCGCTACGCCGATCGCGAAGGCGATGGCGAGAAGCTCATCCCCGTCGCGCAGGAGGCCGAGGTGCAGGCGTGGACGGACCTCGCCGACGAGGGCATGCAGGCCGGGCGGGCGCTGGTCGTGGCGGGGATCATCCTACGGACGCCAGCGGCGCTCGAAGAGCAAATCCCTCCCGCGATGCCGCGCTGGGTGCGGAGCGCCATGCGGCCAGTGTCGCGTGCACTGACGAAGGCCTTCGCGCGTAAGTACGCGCTGCCGTTCGATGCGCTCGAGTCAGAGGAACGCACGGTGCGCTCGGTCCTTGCTCGCCGGCGCGCCGGGCTCTCGGCGTGGCGCGACGCCCTCTACTCTCGGCAAGCGCCCGGCCCCCGCGCGCGTGTGACGCCTGGCGCGGGGGCTCGTCGCGGAGCGGAGAGCGAAGCGATGGGAGCTCGAAGAACTTGCCCAACCGCTACATCCCGCCATTTCGATGGCGCCAGGAGTGGCGGAAACCCGTCCCCTTAGGTCGTCTCGACGCGATGGCCCGAACGAGGCATGCTCATGACGTCATGTCGACCGCCCGCGTCGCGCGAATGCTGGAAATGGCCGCTGAGCTTGCCGATGACGAGCGACTGGAGCTCGCCGAAGAGCTATGGGAGCGCGTGCCGGACAAGCTCAGCCCCGCCTGGGAGGCCGAGCTTCGCCGACGGATGTCCGATATGGATGCGGCAGAGGCGCGCGGCGACAGCCCCGGACGCGTTCTGACTATCGACGCGGCGATCGAACACGCGCGCAGACCAGGTGACGCCGACGGATGATGCTCGTCTTCAACCCGAGCGCGCTCGGCGATCTGCGCCGGATAGCGCTCTGGTACCGGCGGTATCGACTGCCACCGTATGAGGTCCTCTTCTTCGAGCGACTTCGTGCGACGCTGCGTCATGTCGAGACTTCGCCGACCAGCTTCGCGATCGTGCTTGAGGATATCGGGCAGCCTTGCACCATGAGTTCGAACGAGTTGCTCTCGGGAGCGGGGCAAGTCGGAGAGCAACCCGACGACTACGGGTGCGGGCCGGGTGGCGACTCGCACGACGGTCTCCATCCGCTCGACCACACGGCGCGAACGCGTTCGACGAACCTCGAGAGCACAAGTGACGTTGTCTGCGATCACGCCGTCACGTTCAAGTCTTGCGCCCGCATGATTCCTGACCGATCCTGGCGCGGACGCGAGGAGTAGCCACAACAGCCTCGTCCCACCGAGAGGTGACGCCATGCGAGCACGCGCAACGGCCTCAGCGAGGTCGACCCGTGCCGACCGGCCCGGGCAATAACACAGGGGCGTACCCGCCCGCGACGCCTGCTACCACCACCGCCGCGATGCAAAGCGCCGGCCGCTGTCGCGACCTGAAGAGGCCGCAAGTGCGACCATTCTGGTCCCACAGGCCAACGCTGCGATGCTGCGATCGCGCCGAGGATCCGTTTCCTCCGTGCGTCAGCGTCGCCACATGAAGTAGAGCAGCGGTCGGGCTCTAGGCTCGTTCCGGGGTCGCACCTTGCCGGCGTTCAACTTCTTGA
Organism: Polyangiaceae bacterium; assembly: GCA_049578005.1. Classification (GTDB taxonomy): domain Bacteria; phylum Myxococcota_A; class Polyangia; order Polyangiales; family Polyangiaceae; genus Palsa-1150. The sequence continues at coordinate 5,111 of JBAULD010001102.1, read as the reverse complement.
TCAATGCTCATTGGCAGCTCCTCTGTTGGATCACTTCGACCGTCCGGCGCCGTGGTAGACCTCCCGCCCACTACCGAACGTCACGGCTTCACCGCCGTGGCGAACACGAACTCGGCGGGGCACTCAAACCCGCTACCCTTGCGGTACGGGGTAAGCGACGCAAGGTATTCGCCAGCGACCTTCGCGCGGACGTCCGGCGCGAAGAGCGACCACGGATAGGCGACTGGGCCTCCGTCGAACATCGCCGCGCAAGCGTCGTCGTCGTCCTTCCATTGGATCGTGAGCTCCGCCCGCTCCTCCCGCGCGTCGCGAAAACCCGCCGCTTCCAGAGCGGCGGCGAATGCGCCGGGGACCCCGAGCGAAAAGAAGAGCGGGCAAACGTCCATCTGGAGCGGAACACCGAGGATGGGAAAGACCTCCCGGAAGCCGCACTTTTCGCGACGCCCCCACACGCAAGCAGCGAAACGACCGCCCCCTACCAGCACGCGATTCATCTCCGCGAGCGCGGCGGTGAGGGGCGCGGCATACATGAGACCAAACGCGCAGAGGACGACGTCCATCGACAGGTCTTCGATGTCGAGCGACTCCATCGCGCTCCGTGCGAACGTAGCGTTTGGAACTCGACGTCGTGCGGCCTCCACGAACGCGTCGCTGATGTCGGTTCCGACGACACGTGCCCCTAGTTCCGCCGCGAGGAGCGCTGCCGTGCCGGGACCGGTCGCGACATCGAGCACGCGATCGCGGGGTCCTACGCCTGCGCGCTCCACGCAACCCGCTGCGTAGCGTCGCAGCACCGAGACCCACGACCGCTCGTACACGTCGACGGTGAGGTTCCAGCCCTTGCGCATGACCTTGCGATACTGCTCGTCGGTGAGTGCCATGACCCAAAGGCGCGAGATCCAGCCTCGCGGGCGCGCTAGATCGGATCTCGCGACACGACCCATCGCACCGAACCGCGATAGGTGCACTGGATGCCCGTCGCGACGGTCTGGGAAAGGTGGGCGCCGAACTCGGGGTGGACCGCCCGGATCCGCCGGATCGCGTCGCGGATGCGCGCGGTCACAGTCTTTCTCGCGCGCTCGGCGGGGTCGTTCAGCCGACGGGAGCGTCCGCCGAGTCCGGTGTCCGCAGCTATGCGACGGAGAAGGGCCTCTCTCTCCGCGACGAGGCGCTCGCGTCGTGCATGGTCGGCCTCGTCGAGCTCGGCGTCGATCTCGGCGAGGCGCCGCCGATAGCTCGCGAGCGCCGTGCGGTCGAGCGCGGTATCGCCGCTCGTTGTCGGATCCGGCGCGCCGAGCAACGCGAGGACGTGCACCTCCTCGCCGCTACGCCCGAGCAAGAACGCGAGATCTTCGATGCCCTTGGCAGAGGCGAGGCGCGCCACTCGACCGGCGAAGCGGATGGTCCAGATCTCCCCATCGCGGAGCAGCTCGGCCACGTCGTTCGCAGGCGCGACAGCCTCGCCGCGGATCCCGCAGAAGGCCTCGATCGCCGAGGCGAGCGCGTCTCCATCGCCATCCCATGGATGGTGCGCGGTGCCTTCTAGCGTGACGAGCTCGGCCTGCGGCAGCGCCGTCGCGAGGCGCCGTGCCTCGGTGTGCGGGATGACGCGGTCACCCTTGCGATGGATCACGAGGACAGACGCGCGCACGCGATCGATGAACGGCCGCGCGTCGAGCGCGAACGTCAGCTCGAGAAGTCTCGCCGCGACCTCGGCATCGGCGCTCTTGCGCTGGTTCTCCTTGAACCGCCGCTGTCCCTCACCGTCCCCCGGATAGAAGAGCTCGGCGAGCGTGCCAGTGCCCAGCCCCCAATGCGTGCACACGAGCGTCGCGAGCGCCCGCTGCGCGTCCGGATGCAAGAGAGATTCGCCGGCAAGGTAGCTCCCGCAAAGCATGACCCGCTCGACGCGTTTCGGATGCTTGGCTGCATAAGCAAGCGCCACCGGCCCGCCACAGGAGCAGCCGACCAGGAGTACGCGCGACTCGCCCAGGTGGTCGACGAGCGACTCGAGGTCGGCGAGCTCGGCGTCGAGCGAGTAGGTTCGCGGTCCGCGGTCGCTGAGTCCGACACCTGCACGGTCGTAGCGTACGACGCGAAAGCGCGCGGCGAGGCGAGCGAAGAAGCGCCCATAGGCGGGGGCCTCCGCATCGCGCTCGAGATGGCTCACCCACCATGTGGGAAAAAGCAACAGCGGACCGCGCCCCTCGTCGACGTAGGCGAGACGATACCCGGCGCGAGTGACAAGGAACCGGACGTGAGGCACTGTTTTGGCTCCTTCGGCCATCCACCTGAATCACGCAGCTCGCCGATAATCATGGTGGAGGCCGTTGAGGACGGGGAAGGCGACGATTGCGCCGGTGCGGCTCGGAGTGGAACTTGTCCGAACGGGAATGGTTTGGTGCAGGCCCTGATGAGGCCGGGCCTCATTGAAGTACCGTCCATATTCCGCGAGAACGGCAAGTAAGTGGCGCTCGCCGAGCACGAGAATTCAGCTGTTGGGTCACCCAAGCCGAGGTGGGCTCTCGTGTAGCGGCGACGTGTACCACGCGACGAGAGCCAATCTCGATGATGAAAAAGGCAAAAATCGGCCGAAACCATAGATCGTAGATTTGAAGGAAATCGCACGCCCAAGTCTGATGGCAGTGGTTGCTCAGAAACGCCGCCCCGGTCTGCCCGCGCGGTGGGTGTCTTCGTACGGCACGGATGTACCGCTGGACCGTTCGCTTCGCGAGACGAATCCCGAGCTTCATCAGCTCGCCGCGAATGCGCTCAGCGCCCCAGAGCCGGTATCCGCGGCGATTCTCCGGATCAGAGCGATTGTATCGGTCGCAACCCCTTTGATTTTACGAGCTTGGGCCTTGTCTGCCACCGCCACAAGAGCTTGAAGCCTTCACGGTGCCAGCGAAGCACGGTCTCTGGTTTGACGATGAGAATCGCGTCGCGCCACCGAGGCACGAGGCGAGCGAACAGCAGGAGAAATACGCGGTCGCGAGTCGCGAGCCTAGGACGCTTGGCCGACCGCGCCGCGACGATGAGCTGCTGGCAGCGGCGCGTTCTCGGCGATCAGTTGCTCGCGCGAACGAGGCAAGTCCCGGAGCAGCCCCACAACCAGCGGCGCGGGCCGGGTAACGTCTCGCACGCTGTGGGCCACCCGCTCGACCACGCGACTGATGATGGCGCCGACGAGTCGGACGATCGCGGAGAGCACGACCGCCGTTCTCGACGATCCCGCCGTTCCATTCAAGTCTTTGCGAGCCCCGGCAACAACCTGGAGAAACTGAAGGGCAACCTGGCCGGCTGCTACAGCGTCCGAATCAACGATCAGTGGCGCATCCTCTTCGCGTTCGAGAAGGGCCAGGCGAACGGCGTGCGGATCGCCGACTATCACTAGTGAAGGAGTCCTCCCATGAAGCGCCAAGAAGTTCGCCCCCATCCGCATCGGCTGCCGCCTCCGACGCTGCCGGGGGAGGTGCTCGAAGAGGAGTGGCTCAAGCCGAAGGGGATGACCCAGACCGCGCTGGCCGAGAAGATGGGCCTGCATGTGCAGGTTGTGAACGGCATCATTCAGGGGCGTCGGGCCGTCACGGCCAAGACCGCGCTGCTTCTCGCCAAGGCGCTCGATACGACGCCGCTCTTCTGGCTGAACCTCCAAAACGCCTGCGACCTCTGGGCGGCCGAGCAGGAGCTCGCCGGCAAGCGCAGGGCGGTCAGCCGGTGAGCGTCTCGCGCTCCCCATCCCCGGCTGGCGGAGGACGCGCTGGTTGGTGCCCGCGGCGGGTCGGGGCGCGCACTTCGTCTGAGGAGAGGGCCTAGGCTGATGCCTCCTTCTCGCACGGGCTACGAGAGACCGGCCGCCGCGCCGATGGCAGCCCGCACTTCGTCGCCCGCATCCGCCTCCGCGACGGGTCGCGCGAGCGAGTCAAGGTGCCCGAGAGCTACTCCAAGCCGGCGGGTGGCAGGACCGCACGCGAGCGCGCCGAGCTCTACGGCCTCGCAAGGCAAGAGCGCGAGGACGAAACCGGCGAGCTCTTCGAGGCGAGGAAGAAGCGCAAGGCCGAGCAAGGCCAGCAGCACGACGCGCGCCAGGGCGAGACGTGCGCCCGGTATTTCGCTCGCTTTCTCGAGCATCGCCAGGCGACCGGAAAGGTGCGCCGGGCTCGCGATCTCGAGTCCGCGTGGAGTGTCTGGATTGCTCCCGAGATCGGGCGCAAGCGATCGCGGGCCTCAGCCGCGACGATGTGGAGAACGTGCGTGATGCCCTCGATAGCGCCGTCGCCGAGCGAAGGAAGGAAGGGGGCCGCGCGGGCCTGAGCGGGGCGCGAGCGCGCAACGTGTGGAGCGTACTCACCTCAATGATGAAGGAGGCGTGCACGTCGAAGCGACGGGACTTGCGCGTCCGGGCCGATAACCCGTGCGCCACCGTGCAGCCTCCGGACAAGACGGACGCCAAGGCGAAGACGTTCGTCTACCCGGCCGAGTTTCTCAAGCTCGCGGCGTGCGCGGACATCCCGCGCGACTGGCGCGAACGCTACGCCGTCGCCTGCTACAGCGGCGCGCCGGCCACGACACGATCTCGACGACGCTCGGGTACGTGAAGATGGCGGAGGACCTCACCGGCTCGATTGGCGATCCATTCCCGGCGCTGCCTGCCGCGCTCCTGCCTCCGCCCGAGGGGTGGGGGCCCCGAGCCATCGCGCGCCCGAAAAGCAGGGGGGACGGCCCGTTCGTTTGGCCCAACTCGAAAAAAGGCCTACAAAAGCCCGACGAATCTGCGGAGAGGGCGGGATTCGAATCTGGTTGGGGAAGCGGGATCCGACGGGAAAAGACGGGGTATCGAGAGGGTGGCGGAGGCGGTCGCAGTGCTCGACCCCCCATCTAACCTTGCGGATGCTGGTGCCGCGCAGACGCTTCAGACGATAGACTATGAAGAGCCGACCGGCCTTCCGAGCCATAGTGAAGAGCGCCCCTGCGGCCACTCCTGCGGCCTGGGTGCGTTGGATATTGTGCGCATGAGAGCGTGTGTCCGAGCCGCCCATGCGCTGCTGAGGGGCGGTCTTCCCCAGCACGCGGAGGTGCTGATCTGGCAGGTCCTTGCGCTGCTCGATGGT